>SCUH01000188.1 GCA_004298295.1 Betaproteobacteria bacterium
CAGGGCCGCGCCGCGCTGGGAACGGTTCGCGGTTCGGTTTGCATCGGCGCCTTGTCGACGGACATTTTATCTCTAAATGCAGGATCCGATTCAGAAAATCAAGCTTTCGCGCTACGCCGCACAGCAGCTCGCGGCGCATCCGGAATACGCCAGCGAGATCCACGCGGGCAGCGCCTTCAGCGCCGACGACATCGCGCGCGCGCTCCAAGGCAGCGACGCCGACGACGAGGCCGCGCTCAAGCGCCGCTTGCGCGTCCTGCGGCAGCGCGTGCTCCTGCGCGTCATGGCGCGCGACCTCACCGGCGCCGCGGACCTTGCCGAAGTCTGCGAAACGATGAGCCTGCTGGCCGACGCCTCGATTCGCTGCGCGCTGGCGTGGGCCGAGTCGGCGCTCGCCGCGCCCGCGGGACAGCTCGTCGTCATCGGCATGGGCAAGCTCGGCGGACGCGAACTGAACGTCTCCTCCGACATCGACCTGGTGTTCGCCTATCCGGACGGCGCCGGCGAGCACGAGCAGTTCGAGCGCCTCGGCCGCAAGCTGATCGCACTTCTGGGTGAGATCACCGCGGAAGGGTTTTCGTTCCGCGTCGACATGCGCTTGCGCCCGTATGGCGAATCGGGACCGCTCGCGGCGAGTTTCGATGCGCTCGAGACGTATTTCTACGCCCAGGGTCGCGCCTGGGAGCGCTACGCCTGGATCAAGGCGCGCGCCATCAGCGGCGGGGGACACGACGAGCTGGCGGCGATCGTGCGGCCGTTCGTATACCGCAAGTACCTCGATTTCCCGACGCTCGCCGCGATGCGCGGGCTGCACGCCGAGGTGCAGCGCGAGGTGGCGCGGCGCGAGCTCGCCGGGCACGTCAAGCTCGGGCCCGGCGGCATCCGCGAAATCGAATTCGTCGTCCAGGCGCTGCAGCTGGTGCGCGGCGGGCGCGAGCCTGCGCTCGCCGTGCGGCCGACGCTGCTGGCGCTCGCGCGCCTGGCCGAGCGGCGCCTGCTGCCGGAGGAGGCCGCGCACGCGCTCGCCGAGAGCTACGTCTTTCTGCGCAACATCGAGCACCGCCTGCAGTATGTGGACGACGCGCAGACCCACATGCTGCCGGAGGGCGAGGACGAGCGCGCTCGGCTCGCGGCGATGGCGGATTTTCCGGACTGGGCGACGCTCGCGGCGAAGCTCGATGCGCTGCGCGCGCAGGTGACGCGCTGCTTCCAGGACGTACTCGCCGGACCCGCGCAGGAAGGCGCGCCCGCGGCCGCGTGGCCCGAGCATCCGCGCGCCGCGGCGCTGCGCGCGAGCCAGCGCTACGCGGTGCTGCCCGAGGATTCGCGGCGGCGCCTCGACCATCTCGTGCCGGCGCTCGCGGCGGCGGCGGCCGCGACGCCGGATCCGGACGCGACGCTCGCGCGCGGCATCGACCTGTTCGAGGCGGTGGCGCGGCGCGCCGCCTATCTTGCGCTCCTCGACGAGCATCCGGAGGCGCTCGAGCGCGTCACGCGGATGATCGGCGCTTCGAGCTGGGCCGCGGAGTTCGTCACCCGGCACCCCCTGCTGCTCGATGAGCTGCTCGACGATCGCGTGCTCTACGCGCCGCCCGAGTGGGCCGCGTACGAATCGGGCCTGCGCGCCGCGCTCGCCGCCGACGACGGCGACACCGAACGCCAGATGAACCTGCTGCGCGAGCACCACCAGGGCCAGGTATTCCGGCTGCTGGCGCAGGATCTCGCGGGACTGCTTACGGTAGAGAAGCTGGCCGACCACCTGTCGGAACTCACCGACCGCACCATCGGCATCGCCCTCACACAGGCGTGGCGACTCGTGCGCACGCGCCACTGCGAGGTGCCGCGCTTCGCCGTGATCGGCTACGGCAAGCTCGGCGGCAAGGAACTCGGCTACGCTTCCGACCTCGACATCATCTTCCTCTACGCCGACGAAGACGAAGCCGCGCAGGAAAACTACGTGCGCCTGGCGCAGCGGCTGAACAACTGGCTGACGCTGCGCACCTCCTCGGGAGCGTTGTTCGACACGGATCTGCGCCTGCGGCCTTCAGGGGACAAAGGGTTGCTCGTCATTTCCGTGTCGGGCTTCGAGAAATACCAGGAGGAAGCGGCCTGGGCTTGGGAACACCAGGCGCTTACACGCGCGCGCTACTGCACGGGCGACGCCAGGATCGGCGAGGCGTTCGAGGCGATCCGCGTCAAGATCCTGACGCGCCAGCGCGATGCGCCGGCGCTGGCGAAGGAAGTGCTCGCGATGCGCGCGAAGATGCACGCCGCGCATCCGAACAAGAGCGGGCTGTTCGACGTCAAGCACGACGCCGGCGGCATGATCGACGTCGAGTTCATCGTGCAGTTCCTGGTGCTCGCGCATGCGCACCGCTATCCGGTGCTCTGCGGCAACCTCGGCAACATCGCGCTGCTCAGGATCGCGGCGGATCTGGGGCTGATTCCTTCCGATCTCGCTGAGGCATCGCGCAATGCCTACCGCGAGTTCAGGCGCCTGCAGCACGCGCTGCGGCTGAATGGCGCGCAGTATGCGCGCGTGCCACTGGAACAGGTGGCGGCGCATGCAAATGCCGTGCGCGGGCTCTGGCAGTCGGCGTTTGAATGGATCGCCTGATCATTGCCGCACGCGATCCGGTGCCGTACGATCGCTGCCATTCGGGAATTTCATGAAACGCAGGCCAAGGTACAAACGCCGGGAAAGGCGACTGGGCGCGGCGCTCGCCGTGAACCTCGGCAGTCGCTCGGGCGTGACGCATGACCTGAGCGCCTCCGGGGTCTTCTTCGAGACCGAAGCTGCCTACCATAAGGGCAACCGCATCCACTTCGAGATCAACCTCGACACGCCCTGGGGCAAGGCGGTCTGCGACTGCGACGGCAAGATCGTGCGCGTCGAGCGCCGCGACGGTAGCCTCGGCATCGCCGTGCAGTTCAGCGAAGCAAAGCCCCGCTCGAAAAAACCGCGGGCGAAGGTCCGTGCCGCGCGTATCCGGCGTGCGAAGCCGCGGCGCCGCAAGCGGTGAATCTCCTCTTCGTCCACCAGAACTTTCCCGGCCAGTTCAGGCACCTCGCGCCGCATTTCGCGCGCGCCGGACATGCGGTCAAGGCGCTCGGCATCGACGGCGCCGGGCTGCCGGACATCGAGATGCACCGCTATAAGCCCGGGCGTGCGACGAGCCGCGAAGCGCATCCCTGGGCGCAGGAGTTCGAGACCAAGGTGATTCGCGGCGAGGCCTGCGCAGCCGCCGCGCAGCAGCTCAAGGCGCAGGGGTTCGTGCCCGACGTCATCGTCGCCAACCCGGGCTGGGGTGAGAGCCTGTTTCTCAAGGACATCTGGCCGCAGGCGAGGATGCTGGCGCTGATCGAGTTCTTCTACGCGGCGCGCGGGCTGGATTTCGATTTCGACCCGGAATTCCATCGCGAGGACCTGGCGCGCTACGCGCGCCTGCGGGCGAAGAACGCGCATCTGCTGATGGCGCTCGCCGACATGGACTGGGGCATCTGCCCGACCGAATTCCAGAGGGGTACGGTGCCGCCGGAATACCGGGCCAAGACCAGCGTGATCTTCGACGGCATCGACACGAACGTCGTGCGCCCCGACCCGGGCGCTTTCGTCACGGTGAACGGCAGGACGCTGCGCGCGGGCGACGAGGTGCTGACCTTCGTCAACCGCAACCTCGAGCCGTACCGCGGCTACCACGTCTTCATGCGCGCGCTGCCGGAGATCCTGCGCCGGCGGCCGAACGCGGTCGCGCTGATTGTCGGCGGCGACGGCGTCTCCTACGGCGCGGCGGCGCCCGAGGGCAAGACCTGGAAGCAGATCTTCTTCGACGAGGTGAAGGACCGGTTCGATGCGAGTCGCGTGCGGTTTCTCGGGCGCCTGCCCTACGCCGACTACCTGCGCGTGCTGCAGGTGTCGGCCTGCCATGTCTACCTCACCTACCCGTTCGTGCTCGGCTGGAGCTGCATCGAGGCGCTCGCCGCGGGCGGTCTCGTCGTCGGCAGCCGCACGCCGCCGGTAGAGGAGGCAATCCGGCATGGCGAAAACGGGCTGCTGGTCGATTTCTTCGACACTGCGGCGCTCGCCTCCATGGTCTCGGATTGCCTCGCGAATCCCGCGCGCTACCAGGCGCTGCGTGCGCAGGCGCGCGTGGGCGCGGTCGAGCGCTACGATCTCGCCTCGGTATGCCTGCCGCAACAGGTGAAACTTGTGGAGCGCCTGGCGCGATAACGCTCGACGTTGCGCCGGCGCAGCGTGTTACGATCAGTTCTGGCTAACCAGAACACAAGAGACCGCCATGGAACGCGTGGGCATTTACGAAGCCAAGGCCAATCTCTCGAATCTCGTGGATCTCGCGAGCAAGGGAACCGAGGTGACGATCACCCGGCACGGCAAGGCGGTCGCACGGCTCGTGCCCGCGCGCTCGCGCGCCGCGCCGCGTCGGGCGGCAGCCTTTGCGGCGCTCGACCGCCTGCGGCGGGAACTCAAGATCACCCGGCGCTTCGACTTGCGCAGGATCATCGAGGAAGGGCGCAGGTAGTGGCCTGCGTGGCGGACAATTCGGTCATCGTCGGGTGGTTCGTCGAATCCCAGGCGAATACCTACACGCGGCGGGTTCGCCGGCACGCGGCGCGCGAAGGGCTGCACGCGCCGCAGCTGTGGCCGGTGGAGTTCGCGAGCGTGCTGCGCGGGCTGGAGCGGCGCCGGCTCCTGGCACCGCACAACGTCGATCGCATCGCCGCCGGCGTACTGGCGCTCGAGATCGCGCTCGATGCGGCGGCGCCGCTGCGTGAACTGATCGCCCTGTCCCGCCGCTTCAGCGTTTCCTGCTACGACGCGGCCTACCTGGAACTCGCCCTGCGCCGCGGTGTGCCACTTGCGACCCGCGATAGTGCGCTCGCGCGTGCCGCGCGCTCCGCTGGGGCGTTCTGGTCCTGACCAGGTCCCGCATCCCGATCGGCACGCGGCACGGCATGGCTGGAGTGACGCGAGGTTTTGACCGTTGCTGCGGTGCAGGACCGATTCGCTAGAATACGTACTTTGCCGACGGAGCCCCGCATGCCGAAGCCCAAACGTCCGCCCCCGCCGCAATCCATGGCCGATCGCGACGGCTGGATCTGGCACGACGGCAAGCTCGTGCCGTGGCGCACGGCGACCACCCACGTCCTCACCCACTCGCTGCATTACGGCCTGGCGGTATTCGAGGGCGTGCGCGCGTACCAGACCGTGCAGGGCACCGGCATCTTCCGCCTGAAGGAGCATACCGAGCGCCTGTTCAGTTCAGCGCACATCTACATGATGAAGATCCCGTACACGCTGGAAAAGCTGATGCAGGCGCAGATCGACGTCGTGCGCGCCAACGGCCACGCGGCTTGCTACATCCGCCCGATCGCGTTCTACGGCTCGGAGAAGATGGGCGTCTCGCCCGTGGGCGCGAAAGTGCACGTCGCGATCGCGGCCTGGCCGTGGGGCGCCTACCTCGGGCCCGAGGCGCTCGCCAAGGGGATCCGCGTCAAGACCGCGTCGGTGGCGCGCCACCACATCAACGTCACGATGGCGCGCTCCAAGATGTCGGGCACCTACCCCAACTCGGTGCTGGCGACGCTCGAGGCGACGCAGCATGGTTACGACGAGGGGCTGCTGCTCGACGTCAACGGCTTCGTCGCCGAGGGCGCGGGCGAGAACATCTTCATCGTCAAGGACGGCCGGATCTACGAGCCGCAGCTCACCTCCGCCCTCACCGGCATCACGCGCAGCAGCGTGATCGAGCTGGCGCAGGGCCTGGGCTACGAAGTCATCTCGCGCCCGATGACGCGCGACGACATCTATATCGCCGACGAGGCGTTCTTCACCGGCACGGCGGCCGAAGTGACGCCGATCCGCGAGCTGGATCTGCGGTCCATCGGCACCGGCAAGGCCGGCCCCGTGACGCAGCGCCTGCAGAAGGCTTTTTTCGACGTCGTCACGGGCAAGGACCGCAAGCACCGGCACTGGCTTACGCCGGTGCCGATGGACCGCAAGAAAGGCCAGCCATGAGCCTGCAAACCGCAGACCAGTCGCGCCAGGTCGAAGTCACGGACAAGGACCTGCCGCTGCATTGCCCGACCCCGGCCGCGCCGCTCTGGGCGCGCCACCCGCGCGTGTTCCTCGACGTCGCGAGGCAGGGCTCCGCGCTCTGCCCCTACTGCGGCACGCTCTACGTCTTCAAGGGAGCCGCCCCGAAAGGGCATTGACTTGCGCCGCGTCCTCGTCGTCGCTCCGAACTGGATCGGCGACGCGCTGATGGCGCAGCCGCTGCTCGCGCGCCTGCGCGAGAAGCTCCGCGATCTGGCGATCGATGCGCTGTCGCCCGCCTGGGTGGCGCCGGTGCTGCGGCGCATGCCTGAAATCTCCGCTGTGATCGAGACCGACTTCCGTCACGGCGCGCTCGAGTTGCGCGCGCGCTGGCGGCTGGGCCGCAGCCTCAGGGCGCGCGGCTACGACCAGGCGATCGTCCTGCCCAATTCCTGGAAATCGGCGCTGGTGCCGTTCTTTGCCGACATCGCACTGCGCAGCGGCTACGCCGGCGAGTCGCGCTTCGGCTTGCTCAACCTCGTCTACCGCAGCGGGGGCGAGCGCGCCCCGATGGCGCTGCATTACGCGCGGCTCTCGGAGAAACCCGGCACGGCGCCGCGCGAGCCCTTGCCGCGGCCCAGACTGCGCGTCGATGCCCAGGCCGCCGAGGCGACCGCGCGCCGCTTCGGGCTGCCGGAGCGCTACGCGGTGCTCTGCCCGGGCGCCGAGTACGGTCCCGCGAAACGCTGGCCGGAATTTGCCGGGCTGGCCGCGCGCCTGCGCCTGCCCGTGGTGCTGCTCGGATCGGACAGGGACCGCGAGGCCTGCGCCGGCATCGCCGGACGCATTCTCGCCGGCGAAACCACGCTCGACGAAGCGATCGAACTGATCGCCGGCGCCGCTTTCGTGGTCAGCAACGATTCCGGTCTGATGCACGTCGCGGCCGCGCTCGGCACGCCGCAGGTGGCGCTGTTCGGTTCGTCCAGCCCTCAGCACACGCCGCCACTGTCGGACAGCGCCCGCGTGGTCTGGCTCGGGATCGAGTGCAGCCCCTGCTACGCCCGCGAATGTCCGCTCGGCCACCTGCGCTGCCTGCGCGAGATCCCCGTCGAGCGCGTGCTGCAGGAGATCGACAGGCTGGGGTCAGAGTAACTTTTGTTCAGCCGGATCATTGCGTTACGATTGCACGCCAGTTACTCTGACCCCGAATGCCGAATGAGCACGCGCATCTTTCCCACCGCGCAGGACGTCGAGAACGCCTTCTACGAGTCGCTCGAGCGCAACGACCTCGCGCTCATGATGGCGGTGTGGGCGGAGGACGAGGATATCGTCTGCGTGCATCCGGCGGGCCCGCGTCTCGCCGGACAGGAGCAGGTGCGCGAGGGCTGGCGCAAGATCTTCGCCTCGGGTCAGCGGCTGCGCTTCCAGATCGCGCAGCAGGTCAGGGTCGCGGGCGTGATGCTCGCCGCGCACAGCCTGCACGAGATCATCACCGTGGTCGGCGAGAAGCAGCCGCGGCCCGCGGTGATCGCAACCAACGTCTACCTGCGCAGCGCGGCCGGCTGGCGCATGATCGTGCACCACGCCTCGCCGGCGCCGGCCACCGCCGCCGCCGATCCCGCGCCGGAAACGCCCAAGATCCTGCATTGACGGCTTATCGCGCGCCGTGGTGGCTGCCGGGGGGCCACCTGCAAACGCTTGCCGCGGCGCTTGCGCCTGCGCCTCGCGTCGCCTTTGTGCGGGAACGATGGACGACGCCGGATGGCGATTTCGTCGACGTCGACTGGACGGGCGATCCGCGCGCGCCGCGCCTGCTGGTGCTGTTCCACGGCCTCGAGGGCAGTTCCGACAGCCACTATGCGCGCAACCTCGCCGCGCTCGCAGCCGCCTCCGGCTGGCGCTTCGCGCTGCCCCATTTCCGCGGCTGTTCGGGCCAACTCAACCGCCTGCCGCGCGCCTATCACTCGGGCGACAGCGACGAAGTGGACTGGATGCTGCGCCGCTTCGCGCAGCGGGGCGCCGCGCTGCATGCGGCCGGGGTTTCCCTCGGCGGCAACGCGCTGCTGAAGTGGCTCGGCGAGCGCGGCGCTGGAGCCTCGGCGCTGGTGCGGCGTGCCGCCGCCATTTCGGCGCCGATCGATCTCGCCGCGGCAGGGGCAAGCCTCGACCGGGGCCTCAACCGCCGCAGCTACACGCGGCTCTTTCTGCGGACGCTCAAGGCGAAAGCCTACGCCAAGCGCTCGCTCGGGCAGTTGCAGTTCGACGGGCGGCGCATGTCCGGCGCGCGCACGCTGCGCGAATTCGACGATCTGGTGACCGCGCCGTTGCACGGCTTTCGCGATGCCGACGACTACTGGAGCCGTGCCGCGAGCGCGCCCTGGCTCGAGCACATCGCGGTGCCGACGCTGGTGCTGAACGCGAGGAACGATCCGTTCCTGCCGGCGGCGGCGCTCGAGCGCGCCACGCGGCGGGTCTCCCGGAGCGTGCTGCTAGAATCGCCGCTTGGCGGAGGCCATGTCGGCTTTCCCGGGCGCCGGCAATGGCTGGCGCGACGCATCCTCGAATACTTCTCCCGAGCGTGAAACTTCCCGCAGAAATCTTTCGCGCTTACGATATCCGTGGCGTGGCCGGCAAGACGCTGACGCCCGCCGTGATGCGCGCCATCGGGCAGGCCTTGGGCACGCTCGGTCTGGAGCGTGGCGCCCCCGGCTTCGCGCTTGGCCGTGACGGGCGGTGTTCCGGTCCGGAACTCGCCGCAGCGCTCGCCGAGGGCATCGTCGCCGCGGGCGCGCACGCGATCGACCTCGGCATGGTGCCGACGCCGCTCGCCTACTTCGCGGCGCACCACCTTGGCTGCGGGAGCGCCGCAATGGTCACCGGCAGCCACAACCCGCCCGATTACAACGGCGTCAAGATGGTGGTCGCGGGCGGCACGCTCTTTGGCGACGAGATCCAGGAACTGCGCCGCCGCATCGAAGGCGGCAGGCTGGCGAACGGCGCTGGCCAACGCTCGCGTGCCGACGTGCTCGACGCCTATATCGAGCGCATCGCGGGCGACGTGCGCCTGGCGCGACCGTTCAAGATCGCGATCGATTGCGGCAACGGCGTCGCCGGCGCGGTCGCGCCGCGCCTGTACCGGCGCCTCGGCTGCGAGCTGACGGAACTGTACTGCGAGGTCGACGGACGCTTTCCCAACCACCATCCGGATCCCTCGCAGCCGGAGAATCTGGTTGCGCTGATCGACACGCTGCGCACGGGCGATGCCGAGTTCGGCCTGGCATTCGACGGCGACGGCGACCGGCTTGGCGTCGTCACCAAGGACGGCGCCATCGTCTATCCCGACCGGCAGCTGATGCTGTTCGCGCGGGACGTGCTGGCGCGCAACCCCGGCGCCGAGATCATCTATGACGTGAAGTGCACGCGCCTCCTCGGGCCGTGGGTCGAGCGCCACGGCGGGCGGCCGGTGGTGTGGAAGACCGGCCACTCCTTCATCAAGGCGAAGCTGCGGGATTCGGGCGCGCCGCTGGCGGGCGAGATGTCAGGTCACATCTTCTTCAAGGAGCGCTGGTACGGCTTCGACGACGCGCTCTACTGCGGCGCGCGCCTGCTCGAAATCCTGGCGCGCGAGCCCGATGCCAACGCGGCACTCCGGGCGCTGCCCGACGCGCCCTCGACCCCGGAGCTCAACTGGAAGCTCGCCGAAGGCGAGCCGCACGCGCTCGTCGCGCAGTTGCAGCGCACACGCCCGTTCCCGGGCGCCGAACGCGTGCTCACCATCGACGGCGTGCGCGCCGAATATCGCGACGGTTTCGGCCTGGCGCGCGCTTCCAACAC
>SCUH01000189.1 GCA_004298295.1 Betaproteobacteria bacterium
GTGCAGCGCGTGGCGATGCTGGAGCACGAGAACATCACCGACGCGCTCACCGGACTGCGCAACCGGCGCTTCCTCGACCTGCGCCTGGCCGAGGAAATGTCGCGCGCCGCGCGCTACGGCGCGCCGGTGTCGGTGCTGCTGCTCGACATCGACCATTTCAAGAGCGTGAACGACACCTGCGGCCACGCGGTCGGGGACCGCGTGCTCGCGGAAGTGGGGCGCATCGTGCGCGAAACCGTGCGCAACACGGACCTTGCGGCGCGCTACGGCGGCGAGGAGATGGCGATCATCGCGCCGCAGACGCCGCTGTCGACCGCGGTGATGCTGGGCGAGCGCCTGCGCCGCAACATCGAAGCCAAGGCGGCCAACGCGGTGCCCGAGATGGCGGTGCTCGAGCGGCCGATCACGGTGAGCATCGGCGTGGCCAAGAGCTCGACGCCGCCGGAATCGGCGAGCAAGCTGCTGTGGCGCGCCGACAGCGCGCTTTACGAAGCCAAGGGCGGCGGCCGCAACCGCGTCGTCGCCGACTCGCCGGAGGCGCCGAAAAAGGCGTCTATCTGAGCGCCGGCCCGGCGGCGAACAGCGCCTCGATCGCGGCGCGGTCGAAGCGGTATTCGTGGTTGCACATCTCGTCGCGGATGCGCAGTTCGCCCTGCTCGGCGAGCATCGCCTCGACTTCGGCCCGCCCGAGGCCGCGCAGCATCTGCTTGACGCGCTCGGGGTCGTACGGGCAATGGTATTCGACCGCATAGAGGCGGAATACGCGCAGCAGTTCCTCGGGAAACAGGCGCACCAGCAGATCGTAGGGCTGCGCGTTCACGGTTTCGCCCAGCGTGAGCGCGGCGGCGAGCTGCGTGATGCGGTTCCAGCCGTCGGCGTCACGCGTGTCCGCCCCCGGCAGCTTTTCCAGCAGCAGGCCGCAGACCGCGGTGTCATCGGCGTGCAGCCGCAGGAAGGCCGGCAGCTGCTCCGACTGCGCCAGATAGTGCTCGAAGATTTCCGCCAGCGTCGTGCCTTCGAGCGGCACGATGCTCTGGTAGATCTGGCCGCTCGCCATGTCTTCGAGCGAAAGCGCGAGCTGGCCGTCGCCGAAGAGCGCCCGCTCGGTCGGTGCGTCGCCCGCGTCGAAGCTCGCCATGCCCCGGATCTTCAGCTCCGAGGTGCAATCGGCCACCAGCAGCCTGACCGGGCCGCGGCCCTGTACCTGCAGCGTGCTGCGCCGCGCGCCCTTCCCGCTGGCGCCGAGCAGCACCGCGAGCGCCGTGGTATGCCCGAGCAGGGCGGCGATGCGCGCCGGATAGGCGCGCCCCGCGAGCATGCGCTGCCATGCGCCGGTGAGGCAGACCAGGCGGCCGCGGATGTCGAGCTGCTCGAAGAGAAATCGCTGCAGGTAATCGGTCGTCATCGGCGGCTTGCGTCGCCGCATTTTCGAACATCGCCGATGCGCCGCACAACAGCGCCGGGGCGCGCGCCGTCGCGCCCCATCGTAGGACGGACGCGGACAGCGCCCGCGGTACCGTCCGACATACGGACCCCGCCCGATCGCCAACAATGGGCCGTACCCGACCGCGACTGTAGCCGGGACGACCACATCCAGGAGGCATCCACCATGTTGAAGCGTGATTTGGGCAGGAAAGTTGCGACGGCAAATGTGGCCAGACCGGCCATTGGCGTGCTGGTGGCCTTGGCGTTTGCCCAAGCGGCCGTGGCGGCCGGTCCGAGCGGCGTCGGCGCCGCTGCCGGCGTCCAGGCGGGCGCAGGCGCGAACGTGAACGTGCCTCGCGTCGGTGTAGGGGCCGGCGTCTCCGGCGGTGCCAGTGCCGCCGCCGAAGCCCCCGCGCCCAGCACCAGCGCGCTCGAAAATTCGAACGGCAAGCTCGACGAGGACCGCAAGTTCGGACTCGATCGTGCCAAGGAACGCATGAGCGAGCGGGGCGCCGAGAAGCAGAAGGCCACCGAGGCGGTGAAGAAACGCGACGCCCGGCGTGCCGGCGGCACTGCCGATACGAAATCGGACACCTCGGCTGAGACCAAGTCGAGCACCGAGACGAGCACGGCGAGCGGCAGGCGCTGAGGCTCACCCGGAGCGCGGCACGATCGTCCTTTGGAGGAAATCCATCATGCTGACGACAACTCTTGCAAATCGTCTCTGCATCACGGCGATCGCCGCCGCGCTGGCGGCCTGCGCCGGCAACCCCACCCGGCAGGATCTCAGCACCGTGACCGGCGCAGTGATCGGCGGTGTGGTCGGTTCAGCGCTCACCGGCAGCACGACGGGTGCCGTCGTGGGTGCAGGCGCCGGGGCCTATGTCGGCCACCAGATCGGCAAGGACCTGGACCGCAGCCGCACCGGCGGCCATTGACGCGCGGCTAGGAAAGGCCGCGCTGCGCCGCGTGCCGGCTGATGAGCTCGCCGATCGCCTCGAAATCCCTCGACTTGTCGAAGAACCAGGTCGCGCCCAGCTCGGCGCAGCGCTTGCGGATCGCCGGCGTGGCGAAGTTGGTGAAGACGATGACGAGGGTGTCGGCGTGCGACGCCTGCAGCATCCGCAGCACGCCGAAACCCGTGCCTGCGCGCAGCTTCAGGTCGACGATCACGACCTCGTAGGCATGGCTGTGCAACTCGGCGATCGCCTCGGCCTCGTTGTCCACTGCCGCGGCGACGCAGGCGTGGCCGCCGGATTCGATCAGCTCGGCGACGGCCTCGCGAATCAGCGGCGAATCCTCGATGAGCAGGACCTGCAGCGGGCGCGCACCCGGCAGATCTTGCGCCGGCGCTCCATGAACCAGTTCCAAGCGAACAGCCATGATGGGATTCTGGGCGCCTCGCCGTGCGGCGTCAGTAGGACGATCACCGACAGCCGGCGGGGCGGGCCGGCCTCAGACCAGCCCGTTCTTGACCGCGTAATGGGTCAGCTCCGCGTTGCTGCGCATGCCGAGCTTGTCGAGCACGCGGCTGCGGTAGGTGCTCACCGTCTTGACGCTGATGAACAGTTCAGCCGCGATCTGCGACACCGTGCGCCCCGAGGCAATCTTGCACAGCACCTGGAATTCGCGTTCAGAGAGCTCCTGATGCAGCGGCCGCGTCGCATCCGGGCGCAACTGGCTGACCAGCATCTCGGACACCGCCGGGCTGATGTAGCGCCCGCTCTGCAGCACCTGCCGGATGGCGCGCACGATCTCCCCGCCCGGCGCGTCCTTGCGGACGTAGCCGCTGGCGCCGGCGCGCAGCAGGTTGATGGCGTACTGCTCTTCGGGGTAGGTGCTCAGCACCAGCACCGGAAGCTCCGGGTAGGCGCCGCGGATCAGCTTCAGCGTGTCCGCGCCGCTGCGGTCGGGCAGGGCGATGTCGAGCAGCACCAGGTCGCAGTCGGCCTGCCGCAAGCGCGCCAGCGCGTCGGCGCTGGTCGCCGCCTCGCCGGCGAGTTCGATGTCGGGCTCGAGCTCCAGCAGCTGCCTGAGGCCCGTGCGCACGATCTCGTGATCGTCAACCAGCAGGATTCGGTGTTTCTGCATGTGGCCGGGGCGCCTTGCCGGCGCGCGCGTAGGTTGATGGTATCGTAGACCGCGCGGTATCGCGACCCGGGCCGCCGCCGGGGCGCCGAATGCCGGCGCTTGCCGGGTGGTGGCAGGTACAGGAGTGAGCCATGGTCCCCATCAGGTTAACGGATATCGCCTCCCAGCTGCGCGAGCGCCTGGACGGCCTGCGTGCGCCGGTCGAGGTCTTTTTCGGCCGGGTCGCCGGGACGCTCTGGGCGCTGCCGGTGGCGGTTGCCGCGGCGCTTGCCGTGCTGTGGATCGCGGACACCGGCTTCGAGGCGCTCGACCGCAGCTTCGCCGACGTTTCGCGCGCCGGCGCGGTCGTGCGGGCGACGCGGGACCTGCGCCTGGCGCTGGTCGACGCCGAGACCGGACAATTCGGCTATACGCTGACCGGCGATATGCGCTACCTCGACCCGTACACCGTCGCGACGGCGCGCTTGCCGGAGATTCGCCGCCGCCTCGGCCAGCTGGCGACCGGCGATCGCGACGAACGGCTCCTGTTCCGCGAGATCGAGGCCAACCTCGAGCGCATGCTGATGCACTGGCAGATCACGATCGACTGGGTCAGGAAGGACGATGCCCTGCGTGCGCAGGCCGTGATCCAGGGCGGCCAGGGCAAGGCGATCGTGGATCAGCTGCGCGAAGACATCGCGCGGCTCGAGCGCATGCACGA
>SCUH01000190.1 GCA_004298295.1 Betaproteobacteria bacterium
ACGTAGTCGCTCGCGAAGCGCTGCGGCGTGAGATGCGCCGGCAGCAGGTTGGGGTGGCCGTAGTGCATCTCCCACAGCACCGCGAGCAGCGCCTTGTTCGAGAGCAGCATCTTCCACGCCGGCTCGATCATCGCCATCGGCCGCGAGAGCAGGTGCGGCCCGAACTCGTCGCGCACCAGCCATTCCCAGGGATAGAGCTTGAACAGCGCCTCGACCGGCGCGTCCTCCAGGTCGACAAAGCGCCTGCCGTTCCAGCCCAGGTCTTCGATGTAGAGCGGCTTGGCCTCCCACCCTGCCTGCAGCGCGCAGTCGCGCAGGTATTCGGTGGTGCCAAAATCCTCGTCGCTGTCCTTCATGCACGCCAGGTGCAGGCTCGAGCGCCCGATCTCGCCGCGCAGCGCTTTCCAGCGCTCGATCAGTTTTTCGTGCAGCGAGTTGAACTGGTCGGCCTCGGCACGCGTGTCCTCGAGCCAGTGCCACTGCACCACGCTCGCCTCGAGCAGCGCCGTGGGCGTGTCGGCGTTGTATTCGAGGAGCTTGGGTTCGCCCCGGCCGTCCCAGCTGAAATCGAAGCGCCCGTAGAGCGTCGGCTCGCCCCGCGTCCACGATTCGGCCACGAGATCATGATATTGCGGCGGAATGGCGAATTCGCCGAACCGGCGTGCGCGCACCACTTCCGCCGCGGCCTCGAGGCAGAGCCGGTGCAACTCGCCGCTGACGGCTTCGAGGCGGTCCACCTGCTCGGCGTCGAAGCCATAGCACGCCGATTCGTCCCAATAAGGCGTGCCCTCGATGGTGTGGAAGTAGAACCCCGCTGCCTCGCAGCGCTCGCGCCAGTTGGCGCGCGGGGCCTGCGTTTCGCGGCGCATGCGGCGTCAGCTTCCCGAGGACGAGGCGGATCGGCCGCTCGAGCCGAAACCGCCGCGCGAGGTGCTGCTGCTCGAAGACGAGCGCGAGGTGGAGGACGACGACGAGGACCAGGTGCTCGGGCGCGAGCTGAACCAGGCGCGCGAGCCGGAAGACGAGGACGTTGTGCCGGCGACGCGCACCGCATCCATCGCATGGGCGCTCGGACGCGGCCGGCCGTCGGGATAGCTCGCGCCGAAGTAGCGCGGACCATAGAAGTAGGAGGACGCATAGCGGCCGTCGCGCACCGGCTCGCACTGCGCCGGCGCCTCCCAGTCCCTGGTGCAGTCCGCGAGGCTCTGGTAGGCGTCGCGCTGCTCGAGTGGCGACTCGCACCCGGCGAGCGCCGCCGACCCCGCGAGGACCAGCGTGATTGCGCGGCTGCGCTTGCGCATCCGTTGCCGCATGGCACCATCCCTCCCCGCAAGCGAGTGTAGCGCGAAATCGAATTCGCGGTCCCCGCGGCGCCCGCGATGGAGTAAGCTTGGCGCCACCCCATGAAATCCCTGCGCGTCAACGGCCCGCGGCTCTGGCAATCGCTCGCGGAGCTCGCCCGGATCGGGGCCACGCCCAAAGGCGGCGTCAAGCGTCTGACGCTGACCGATGTCGACCGCCAGGGCCGCGACCAGTTCGTGGCTTGGGCGCGTGCCGCAGGTCTCGTGGTTCGCGTCGACGCCATCGGCAACATTTTCTGCCGGCGCGCCGGCACCGATGCCGGTGCCGCGCCGGTGGCCATGGGCAGTCACCTCGATTCGCAACCCTCGGGCGGCAAGTACGACGGCGCCTATGGCGTGATGGCCGGACTCGAAGTGCTGCGCAGTCTCGATGACGCCGGCATCAGGACGCGCGCGCCGCTGGAAGTGGTCTGCTGGACCAACGAGGAGGGCTCGCGCTTCACGCCGGTGATGATGGGTTCGGGCGTGGCTGCGGGCGTGTTCACGCTCGAGCATTGTCTCGCGCAGCGCGACGCCGAGGGAGTGCGGGTCGGCGATGCGCTGCGGGCGATCGGCTATGCGGGCGATGCGCAGCCCCCCCGGCTGGGCGCCTATTTCGAGGCGCACATCGAGCAGGGGCCGGTGCTGGAGGCCGAGCGCACCACCATCGGCGTGGTCCAGGGCGCGCTCGGGCAGCGCTGGTTCGACGCCGTGATCACCGGGCAGGACGCGCACGCGGGACCGACGCCGATGGAATCGCGCCAGGACGCGCTGATCGGCGCCAGCCGCCTGATTCTGGAAGTGAACCGCATCGCACGATCGCATCCCGACTACGCGCGCGGCACCGTGGGCTTCCTGCAGGTGAAGCCCAATTCGCGCAACGTGGTGCCGGGGGAAGTGCGGCTGTCGGTCGAATTCCGCAATGCGAAGGACGCGACGCTGCTCGCCATGGTGGCCGAATTGAGGCAACGCGTACGCGCCATCGAAACCGAGTGCCGCGTCGCCATCGCGCTGGAGGAAATCGTCTATTTCCCGCCCTGCGCGTTCGACGCCGCGATGGTGGCGCACGTGCGCGCGGCGGCCGGCGCGCTCGCCTACTCGCACCGCGACATCGTCAGCGGCGCCGGCCACGACGCGGTCTACATCGCGCGGGTCGCGCCGACCGCGATGATCTTCATCCCCTGCGCCGGGGGCATCAGCCACAACGAACTGGAAAGCGCG
>SCUH01000191.1 GCA_004298295.1 Betaproteobacteria bacterium
CCCTGCAGCAGGTGGTGGACGCGCACGGCGTGAATTTCATGGCGACGATCTGCGCCATCTGCAAGGCGCAGTTCTCGAAGGTGCTGCCCTACTACAAGTTCGACATGGGCCTGGTCGGCGGCGTGCACCAGCTGGTGGGCGACGCGATCCGGCTCGGACGCAACGATTGAAGAGGCGAGGCAAACGACGATGGCCGTCACGACCGAAACCAAGCCCGAGAAGCTGACTTTCCGCCGCTACCAGGACGGCGATCCCCAGTGGCACGACTGGCGCGGCAACATCTTCAGCGCCAGCCATACGCACAAGTGCCCGACCTACCAGAAAAGTGCGCCGCCCTGCCAGGCGAGCTGCCCTTCGGGCGAGGACATCCGGGGATATCTCGCGATCGTGCGGGGCACCGAGAAGCCGCCCGCCGGCGTGCCGTGGCAGGAATACGCCTGGCGGCGCCTCACCGAGGCGAACCCGTTTCCCTCCGTCATGGGCCGGGTGTGCCCCGCGCCCTGCGAATCCGGCTGCAACCGCAACGAAGTCGAGGATTTCGTCGGCATCAACTCGGTCGAGCACTTCCTCGGCGATTGGGCGAACGCGCACCGGCTGCAGTACCGCAAGCCGGAGGCGACGACCGGCAAGAAGGTCGCGGTGATCGGCGGCGGGCCGGCAGGGCTTTCCTGCGCCTACCAGCTGGCGCTCAAAGGGCACGAGGTCACGGTGTTCGACGAGCGCGCCGAGCTGGGCGGCATGATGCGCTACGGCATCCCGGGTTTCCGCACGCCGCGCGCGGTCCTCGATACGGAAATCCAGCGCATTCTCGATCTCGGCGTGAAGGCGCGCCTGGGCACACGCATCGGCCGCGACGTGTCGATGGACGAGGTGCAAAAGACCTTCGACGCCGTGTTCATGGGGCTGGGCGCGCAGGGCGGCCGGCCGTTGCCGGTGCCGGGAGCCGAAGCGCCCAACTGCGTCACCGCGACCGCGTTCCTGCGCGCGTTCAACGACGGGCGGTTGAAGCACGTCGGCAAGCGCGTGGTGGTGGTGGGCGGCGGCGACACCTCGATCGACGTCGCCACCGTGGCGCGGCGCCTGGGCCATATCGATCACCCGAAGGCGGTGGAACGGCCCGAGCAGGTGATCGGAGGACATCTGGCGCAGGACGTTGCCGAAATCTCCGCGCGCCAGGGCGCCGAGGTGACGCTCACCTCCGTGTTCACGGTCGACAAGATGCAGGCCAACAAGCACGAGATCGAGCATGCGCTCGCCGAAGGGATCGCGATTCGGGACGGCTGGGCGCCGCTCGAGGTCGTGATCGGGCCCGACGGCCGCGCCACCGGCCTGAAGATCGCGAAATGCCAGGCGAAGTTCGTCGGCCCCAAGCTCGAGATCAAGGTCGAGGAGGCGAGCGCCGAGTTCGTGCCGGCGGACCTGATCGTCTCGGCGATCGGCCAGGCGGTGGATTTCAGCGGCTTGGAACGCTTCGACAACGGCCGCGGCCTGATCAGCGCCGACAAGAACTATCAGATCGCGGGCCAACCCGGCGTGTTTGCCGGAGGCGACGTCCTGCGCCCGCATCTGCTTACCACCGCAATCGGCCACGGCTGGATCGCCGCCGAGGGCATCGACCGCCACCTGCGCGGCGAGGGGCTCGAAAAGCGGCCGAAGATCGACGTGCACTCCTTCGACCTGATCCGGAAGATGATGGAGAAGGGCCTCAAAATCGAAGCGGCGCCTCGCGAGCCCGTGCTCGGCACGGCGGGCGCGGACTTCGCCGTGCACAACTACGACGACCGCTCGGCGCGCTACGTGATCCCGCACAAGGACCTGTTCCTCGGCCACTTCCAGTACACGCCGCGCGAGGTGCGCAACGTCACCCAGCTCACCGCCGAGCAGGCGCTGGGCAATTTCGAGGAGCGGCTCGACGCGCTGGAGGAAAAGCGCGCCGTGGCGGAAGCCAAGCGCTGCATGAGCTGCGGCCTGTGCTTCGAATGCGACAACTGCGTCGTCTATTGCCCGCAGACCGCGGTGTTCCGCGTCAAGAAGGACAAGTCGACCATGGGCCGCTACGTGGACACCGACTACACCAAGTGCATCGGCTGCCACATCTGCGCCGACGTTTGCCCCACCGGCTACATCCAGATGGGGATGGGGGAGTAGGGGCGCGGCCGTGAAAGCCCTCGGCGCGCTGCTGGCGTTCGTCGCCGTGCTCGTCGCGGGCCTGGCGTTTGCGGCGGGGCGCACCGCGAAGCCGGTAGTGCTGATCGAGCGGCCCGGCGTCTGCGTCGAGTCGACCGCAGTCATGCGGCGCGATCACATGAAGCTGCTCATGCACCAGCGCGAGGGCACCGTGCGCGCCGGCATCCGGACCAGGACGCACAGTCTCACCGGCTGCGTCGATTGCCATGCCAGCCGCAAGACCGGCAGCGTGCTCGGCGAGCAGGGTTTCTGCCAAAGCTGCCATGCCTATGCCGGCGTGACGCTCGATTGCTTCGAGTGCCATGCTTCGAAGCCCCGCGCGCAGGCGGCGGGCGCGAAGCCATGAGCGGCAACGCGCGCCGCGGCTTCCTCGGCACCGCCGCCGCCGCGCTCGCCGGCGTGGCGCTAGCCCCCGGCGTCCGGCTGGTCGAGTTCGCGGGCGCGCGCACACCGGGCGAGCCGGTCACCGGCACGGTGCGCTGGGGGATGCTGATCGACACCGCCCGCTGCGCCACCGGCTGCAGCGACTGCGTTACCGCCTGCAATCGCGAAAACGGCCTCCACGACACCGGCCGCCCGCGCACCGACGCGCAGTGGATCCGCAAGATCGATCTCAAGGACCCGAGGAGCGCTCGCCAGCATTCGGCGCCGGTGATGTGCCAGCATTGCGCAAACCCGCCGTGCGTGGACGTCTGTCCCACCGGGGCATCGTTCAAGCGCGCCGACGGCATCGTGCTCGTGGACCGGCATACCTGCATCGGCTGCCGCTACTGCGTCATGGCCTGCCCCTACAAGGCGCGCTCGTTCGTGCACGAGAACCTGAGCGAGCAGAAACCCGAGGTGCCGCGCGGCAAGGGCTGCGTCGAGGGCTGCACGCTGTGCGTCCACAAGATCGACCGCGGCGACGGCAGCACGGCCTGCGCCGACGCGTGCGCGACCGCCGGCCACGGCGCGATCATCTTCGGCGACCTGAACGACCCGCAGAGCGCGGTAGCGAAGCGCCTGCGCGAACTTCCCAGCCGGGCGCTGCGCGCCGACCTGCGGCTCGACCCGGGCGTGCGCTACGCGGGCGTCTGACATGGCGGCCATCATCCATCGCGAACTCACCGCCGGCGCCTGGCGCTTCTTCGGCCCGCTCGCCGCCTTGGGCGCGCTGCTCGCCGCCGGTTTCGCGGCGTTCCTCTATATGGAGATCAACGGCCATCACGTCACGGGCATGGACAACCAGATCGTCTGGGGCCTGCCGCACGTGTTCGCGGTGTTCCTGATCGTCGCGGCCTCGGGCGCGCTCAACGTCGCTTCGGTGGCCTCGGTCTTCGGCAAGCTGGAGTACAAGCCGCTGGCGCCGCTTTCGGGCGTGGTCTCGCTCGCGATCCTGGCCGGCGGGCTCGCGATCCTCGCCGCCGACCTCGGCCGGCCCGACCGCCTGATCGTCGCCCTGACGCACTTC
>SCUH01000018.1 GCA_004298295.1 Betaproteobacteria bacterium
CACCGCCGGCAACATGGATTCGATGGTCAACCGCTACACCGCGGACCGCCGCATCCGCAGCGACGACGCCTATACGCCCGGGGGCGCCGGCGGCCGGCGGCCCGACCGCTCGGTGATCGTGTACGCCCAGCGCGTGCGCGAGGCCTTCAGGGACGCGCCGATCGTGATCGGCGGCATCGAGGCGAGCCTGCGGCGCATCGCGCATTACGACTACTGGTCGGAGAAGGTGCGCCGCTCGATCCTGCTCGATGCGCGCGCCGACCTGCTGGTCTTCGGCAACGCCGAACGCGCCGTCGTCGAGATCGCGCACCGCCTGGCGAAGCGCGAGCCCATCGGCAGCATCGTCGATCTGCGCGGCACGGCCTTCGCCCGGCGCGCCACCCCCGCCGGCTGGATCGAGATCGACGCCACCTCGCTCGAGACGCTGCCGGCGGCGGTGCCCAACGCGCAGCGCGAGCACAGCTTCCTGCGGCTGCCGTCCTACGAGGCGGTGCGCGACGACCCGGTGCTCTATGCGCACGCTTCGCGCATGCTGCACGTCGAATCCAACCCCGGCAATGCGCGCGCGCTGGTGCAGCGCCACGGCGACCTCGAGGTGTGGCTCAATCCGCCGCCGCTGCCGCTCACGACGCGCGACATGGATGCGGTGTACGAATTGCCGTACCGGCGCGTGCCGCATCCGTCCTACGGCGCGGCGAAGATTCCCGCCTACGAGATGATCCGCTTCTCGGTGGCGATCCAGCGCGGCTGTTTCGGCGGCTGCACCTTCTGCTCGATCACCGAGCACGAAGGCCGCATCATCCAGAACCGCTCCGAAGCCTCGGTGCTGCGCGAGATCGAGACCATCCGCGACAGCGTGCCCGGCTTCACCGGCGTGATCTCGGATCTCGGCGGGCCCACCGCCAACATGTATCGCCTGGCGTGCAGGAGTCGCGAGATCGAAGCCGCGTGCCGGCGCCCGTCGTGCGTCTATCCGGGGATTTGCAGCAACCTCAACACCGATCACGGCGCGCTGGTGCGTCTGTACAAGCGTGCGCGCAGCCTGCCCGGCGTGAAGAAAGTGCTGATCGCCTCGGGCGTGCGCTACGACCTCGCGGTCGAGTCGCCCGAGTACGTGAAGGAACTCGTCCAGCACCACGTCGGCGGCTATCTCAAGATCGCGCCCGAGGCGGTTTCCGAGGAGCCGCTGCGGCACATGATGAAACCCGGCATCGGCAGCTACGAGCGCTTCAAGGCGCTGTTCGAGCGGTATTCCCACGAGGCCGGCAAGGAGCAGTACCTGATCCCCTATTTCATCGCCGCGCATCCGGGTACGCGCGACGAGGACATGCTCGAACTCGCGCTGTGGCTGAAGCGCAACGGTTTTCGCGCCGACCAGGTGCAGGCCTTCCTGCCGGGACCGATGGCGACGGCGACGGCGATGTACCACTCCGGGAAGAATCCGCTGCGCCGCGTGACGCGCACGAGCGAAGACGTGCAGGTGCCGAAGGGCCTGCGCGTGCGGCGCCTGCACAAGGCGTTCCTGCGCTATCACGACGCCAACAACTGGCCCGTGCTGCGCGAGGCGCTGAAGCGCATGGGCCGCGCCGATCTCATCGGCAGCGGCAAGCACCAGCTGGTGCCGGCCTGGCAGCCGGCGGGGACGGGCGGAGCCCATGAAGGCCGCCGTGTGCCGCAGGCGGCACGTCCTTTTCGCACGCAGCACACGGGATTGCCCTCCGCCCCGAAATCCAAGCGCTCGCGCGGCGCCCCGCCGCAATAGCGCCGGGATGAATCGGTACGGCATCGGGCAGGCGCTCGAACGCGTGGAGGATCCGCGCCTGCTGCGCGGCGAGGGGCGCTTTCTCTCCGACCGGCGCATTGCGGGCGAGGCGCAACTGGTGCTGGTACGCTCGCCCCATGCGCATGCCCGCATATTGCGCATCGAGACCGGGGCCGCGGCTGCCGCGCCCGGCGTGCTCGGCGTCTTCACGGCCGAGGACCTGCAACGCGACGGCCTGCGATCGACTTCGGTCAGCCTGCAGCGCAAGCGCCCGGACGGCCAGCCGATGTTCTGGCGCGCGCATCCCGGGCTTGCGCGCGATCGCGTGCGCCACGTAGGCGATCCGGTGGTGGCGGTCGTGGCCGAAACGCTCGCGCAAGCCAGGGATGCCGCCGATCAGGTGGTCATCGACTATGAAGCGCACGCCGCAGTGACCGATGCCGCAAGCGCGATTGCGGCCGGTGCACCCGCCGTGTGGGAGGAATGCACGGACAACATCTGCAATGTTTTCGAGATCGGCGACCGCGCCGCGACCGACGCGGCCTTCGCGCGCGCGGCGCACGTCGTCAAGGGACGCTATGACATCTCGCGCGTGCATGCGCAGTTCATGGAGCCGCGCGGCGCGCTCGGCGAATACGACCCGGCCGATGGCCGCTACACGCTGCACACCGACACGCAGTACGTGCATCGCGTGCGCGAAGTGCTCGCCGGCATGGTGTTCGGCATTCCGGAACACCGCATCCGCGTCGTTGCCGGCGACGTCGGCGGCGCTTTCGGCGCCAAGGGCTGGGCGCAGCTGGAGCAGCGCCTGGTGCTGTGGCTCGCGCGCCGGCTCGGCAGGCCGGTGCGCTGGTGCTGCGAGCGCAGCGAGGCGCCGCTCGCGGACGAGCACGGCCGCGACTGCCTGAGCGAAGCCGAACTCGCGCTCGACGCCGGGGGGCGCTTCCTCGCGCTGCGCGTGCGCAACCTCAACAATCTGGGCGCCTACGTCTCCTCCGATCGCCAGCTGATGCCGAGCTTCGCCAACCTCGGGTCGCTGGTGGGCGTCTACGCGATTGCCGCTGCACACGTGCGCGTCACCGGCGCTTTCACCCACACCAACTCGATCGCGCCCTACCGCGGCAACGGCCGGCCCGAGGCGATCTACGTCATCGAGCGGCTGATCGACGACGCCGCGCGCGCGCTGGGCATGGACCGCATCGCCTTGCGCCGCAGCAACCTGATCCCGCCCGCGGCGATGCCCTATCGCACCGCGCTGACGTTCACTTACGACTGCGGCGAGTTCGAGCGCAACCTCGAGCGCGCGCTCGAGCTCTCCGACTGGGCGGGGTTCGCTGCGCGCCGCGCGGAAGCCGCGCGGCGCGGCAGGTTGCGCGGCATCGGCCTCGCCAACGCCATCGAGCGCGCGGCTTCCCCGCCCGGCGCCGAATACGCCGAGATCCGCTTCGATCCGGGCGGCGATGCAACGCTGCTTCTGGGCAGCAAGAGCCAGGGCCAGGGCCACGAAACCGTGTTCCGCCAGATCGCCGGCGAGCGTCTCGGTCTGGACCGCGGCGCGCTGCATTACGAGGAGGGCGACACGGCGCGCGTCGCCTTCGGCGGCGGCACCTTCGGTTCGCGCTCCATGGCGCTCGGCGGCAGCGCGCTGTGGCGCGCCGCCGATCGCATCATCGCCAAGGGCCGGTGCATCGCCGCGCACCTGCTCGAGGCGAACGAAGCCGACGTCGCGTTCGGCGACGGGCGCTTCACGATCGCGGGCACCGACCGCGGCCTGAGCCTGAAGGAAGTCGCGCGCGCTGCGTTCATCACCGCGAAACTGCCGGTCGGCATGGAGCCGGGGCTGTTCGAGCGCGCCGCCTTTGCGCCGCTGGCGGAAACCTTTCCCAACGGCTGCCACGTCTGCGAAGTCGAGATCGATCCCGACACCGGCGTCACGCGGCTCTGCGCCTACACGGTGGTGGACGACGTCGGCACGGAGGTCAATCCCGCGCTGGTGAAGGGCCAGGTGGTCGGCGGCGTGGTGCAGGGCCTGGGACAGGTGCTCATGGAACGCCTCGCCTACGACCCGGAATCGGGACAGCTGCTCACGGCCTCGTTCATGGACTACGCCATGCCGCGCGCCGACGATCTCTGCGATTTCAGGATCGCCAGCAACCCGGTGCCGACGGCGCTCAATCCGCTCGGCGTCAAGGGCGTGGGCGAAGCCGGCGCCGTGGGCGCGCTCGGCGCGGCGATGAATGCCATCGTCGATGCGCTCGCGCCCGCCGGGGTCACGGCATTCGACATGCCGGCGACGAGCGAGCGGGTGTGGCGGGCGCTCGGCGCGCGCAATACGGGCTGAGACACGGCGCTGATTTCGGGCAGAATCCCCGGCGTGAATCTGCACTTTCCGATTTTCGAGCTGCCCGCCGGGGCCGAAGCGCTGCGCGGCGAAGTGCGCGAGTTCATCGCCGCGGAAAGGCGCGCCGGCCTCTGGCAGCGAGGCGGCGATTTCGCCACGCATTACGATCCCGCGTTTTCGCGGCGCCTCGGCGCGCGCGGCTGGCTGGGGATGACCTGGCCCCGGCCCTACGGCGGGCAGGAGCGCTCCACGCTCGAGCGGCTGGTGCTCACCGAGGAACTGATCGCCGCCAACGCGCCGATCGCGGCACACTGGATCGCCGACCGCCAGAGCGGGCCGCTCTTGCTGCGTTACGGCAGCGAGGCGCAGCGCCGCGAATTCCTGCCGCGCATCGCGCGCGGCGAGATCTTCTTTTCCATCGGCATGAGCGAACCGGATTCGGGCTCGGACCTCGCCTCGGTGCGCACGCGTGCCGTCAAGGTGGACGGCGGCTGGCGCATCGACGGCCGCAAGCTCTGGACCTCGTTCGCGCATCTGAACCATTACGCCATCGTGCTGGCCCGCACCGGCCACGCCGGCGAATCGCGTCACGAGGGCCTGTCGCAGTTCATCGTCGACCTGAAGGCCGGCGACCTCGAGGTGCGTCCGATCGTGAACATGGCCGGCCAGCGCGAATTCAACGAAGTGGTCTTCAGCGACAGCTTCGTGCCCGACGAACGGCTGGTCGGCGAGCCCGGCAACGGCTGGCGGCAGGTGACGAGCGAACTGGCCTACGAGCGCAGCGGTCCGGAGCGCTACCTGAGCTTCATCCGGCTGGCCGAAGCCGCCCTGCAATGCGCGGGCGCGCGCCCCTCGCCGAGGTTGCGCGAGGCGCTCGGCCGCACCGTCGCCAAACTGATCGCGCTGCGCAGCATGTCGATTGCCGTA
Source organism: Betaproteobacteria bacterium (assembly GCA_004298295.1). Taxonomy (GTDB): domain Bacteria; phylum Pseudomonadota; class Gammaproteobacteria; order Burkholderiales; family SG8-39; genus 2-02-FULL-66-14. The sequence continues at coordinate 5,031 of SCUH01000018.1, forward strand.
GCGGCCTTGCTGCACAAGGGCGCAATGCCCAACCTCGAGGCTTCGCTCATCAAGGATCTGGGCACCGCCTTCGAGCGCGAGCAGGTCGGCGTCTACCGTGCCTTGCGCACCGAGCTCGCCGTGCCGAGTGCGGAATACCTGAGCGCGCTCGCCGAGACCACGATCTACGCGCCGTCCTGGACCTTGCGCGGCGGCACGCGCGAAATCCTGCGCGGCATCGTGGCGCGCGGCCTGGGGATGCGGTGACGGGCACCCTGCAACCGGTCCTGAGCGCGGATCCGATGGTGCGGGATGCGGCCGGCCGCGCCTTCACCGATCTCGCCGCAGACTGGTTCCGCCACGAAGCGACGTCTCCGGACGACGGCGCGCGCACGCAGAAACGCCGGTCTGTGCTGGACGCGGTGGCAGAACTCGGCTTCGCCGATGCGCTGGCTTCGCCCGATGCGCGCGAAGCCTGGGTCGATGCGGCAACGATCATTCGGGCGCAGGCGCGCTCGGCGGCGCCGATCGACATGGCGGTGCTGCTCGCCACCGGGGATCGACCCGCGAGCATCGCCGGCGACCCGTCGGTTTACGAATGCGCAATCGATGCCGGCGCGCCCGCCGATGCGCAAGCGGCGATCGCGCTGGCGCTGGGGCGCTGCCTGCAGATCTGTGCCGCCATGGAAGCCGCGCTCGACCTGTCGCTGCAGTACGTCCGGGACCGCAAGCAGTTCGGCCGGCCGCTCGCCAGTTTCCAGGCGATCCAGCACAGCCTCGCGATCGCCGCGGAGGAGCTCGCCGCATCGACCGCGCTCTCCGACCTCGCGCTGGCCTGCATGGTGCGCGAAGGCTGTGCGAGCGTCCGGCTGCCCGGGCTGCTCGACGCGGCGGCCCTGGTGCTCGGCCACGCCATCGACGTCGTCTACGACGCCAGCCACCAGGTCCACGGCGCCATCGGCTTCACCCGCGAATACCCCTTGCACCGGCACAGCCTGAACCTGCTGCGCTGGCGCGATCACCTGCATCGGCTGCGCAGCGGCGAGCTGCGCTCGGCCGAGCGCCTCGGCGACGCGGCGCTCCAGGCGCAGGGCGTCTGGAGCACGGTGACCGCGCTGATGAAACCCGGAGATCGCCATGACTGATTTCGTGCACTTCGAGCGCGACCACGGCGTCGTCACGCTGACGCTCAACCGCCCGCGCGAGCGCAATGCGCTGTCGACCCAGTCGCAATGGGACGAGCTGGTGTCGTATTGCGAGCGCGTCCGCGACGACGAGTCGGTGAAGGTGGTGATCCTGACCGGCGCCGGCACGGCCTTCTCGGCCGGCGGCAACGTCAAGGACATGCGCGACAAGCGCGGCATCGCCGCCGGCAATCCGTACCGCATCGCGCAGGGTTACCAGAGCGGCATCCAGCGCATTCCGCTCGCGCTGCACCAGCTCGAGGTGCCCACGATCGCGGCCATCAACGGTCCGGCCATCGGCGCCGGCTGCGACCTCGCCTGCATGTGCGACATCCGCATCGCTTCCGAGCACGCGCAGTTCGCCGAAAGTTTCGTCAAGCTGGGCATCGTGCCCGGCGACGGCGGCGCGTGGCTGCTGCAGCGGGCGGTCGGCTATCAGCGCGCCGCGGAGCTGAGCTTTACGGGGGACCTGATCGACGCGCCTACCGCGCTCGCCATCGGTCTGGTGACGCGCGTGGTGCCGCACGATCTGCTGATGCCCACGGCCCGCGAGTTGGCTGTGCGCATCGCCGCCAATCCCGCGCCGGCGCTGCGCATGGCCAAGCGCCTGCTGCGCCAGGCGCAGACCGCGCGGCTGGACGAATCGCTGCAGCTGTCGGCGGCGCTGCAGGCCCTGGCCCACCACACGCCGGAGCACGACCAGGCCGTGGCGGCCTTCTTCGAGCAGCGCAAGCCGCACCCGGCATGAGCACCGCGATCCCCGAGGGCTTTCGCGCGCTCAACCTGCCGCGCAATCCCTTCATCGAGGCCAATGGCCCCCTCTACGGGCGCATGGACGGCGAGCAGTTCGTGCTGGGTTTCCTCTGCGAGCGCAAGCACTGCAACCCGATGATGGCCTGCCATGGCGGCATGCTGGCGACGCTCGCCGACATGCTGCTGCTGCTGGGCACCAACATCCAGGCGAACCTCGGCCAGTTCCTTCTGACCGTGAGCCTGGACATCGATTTCATCGGCCCGGTGATGGCCGGCGACTGGCTCGAGGGGCGCACCCAGGTCCTGCGCACCGGCCGGAGCGTGATCTTCACCGAGGGCCGCATGACGGTGCGCGGCGCGAACGTGGCGAGGGTCAACGCGATCCTCAAGCCGAGCGGCAAGCCGCTCGCCGACTTCGCCCTCGGGAGCTACTTCGCCTGAGCGGGGCGGCGACTAGCGGTAGAGCAGCCTGAAGGCCTGATCGGCACCGGGCGGCGCGTCCGCCAGCGGCTCCAGGCTGCAGCCCTCCGGCAGCGTGATCGCCTTCGCCACCGCGCCCGTGATCAGGATCTCGTTGGCCCTGGCGCTGTCTTCGCCGAGCTTGCACGCGGCGTTCACCTCGGCGCCGTAGATGTCGTCGTCGCCGATGCGCAGCACCTCGCCGAAGCCGATGCCGATGCATAGCAGCACCTGGTCCTCGGGCTTCTGCGCCGCGCTGTGGCGCTGGCAGCGCTGCTGCATGGCGATCGCGCTGCGGATCGCGTCCTCCGGGCTGCGGTAGATCACCATCAGGCTGTCGCCTTCGGTTTTGAGCAGGATGCCGTTGCCGTACTGGATCACCGGCACCAGCAGCCGGTGCGACTCGTAGATCGTCTGCAGGAAGTGGATCACGCCGAACTCGGCGACGCGGCGCGAGAACCCCGAGAGGTCCGTGTAGAGCACGGCCCACTTTTCGCCGAACAGGTTCCAGATGCGCCGGTCGATGCGCTCGCGGTCGCAGCCCGGCTGCAGCCGCTCCTCGATCAGCAGTTCCAGGCGGTCGGTCGAGGCGCGGGAAATGATTTGTCGGGTGAAGGACATGACTCCCCCTGGGTCGAAAGGCCACAGCCTGCCAGCCGCGGCGCGGCCCGGCAATGCCTGCGCCGCAAAACAAAACCCCCGCCGGTTGCCCGCGCGGGGGTCTCGGGAACGGCGTAGAGCTGCGCCTAGTCCTTGATCAGCTGCACGTACGGCACCTTCTTCAGCGACCACTTGTGCGTATTGCGGTCGTAAGTGGAGTTGGTGAAGCACTTCCAGTTCTCGTCGTCGATGTAGTTGTGGTCCATCCGGTAGTAGAACCCCGGATATCGTGTCTCCGTCCGGAACTGGATATGCTTCATGTGCGCCTCGGCCGCCATGATGCGGTGGAAGTTCTCCCACGCGCGCAGCAGCTCGTGCAGGTCTTTCGCCCGCATCTTGAGCGAATCCTCCTTCAGCATCTCGAGCTTGCCCTCGGCCACTTCCAGCATCTTGGCGTTGGTGCGGTAATAGGTCGCCACGCCCGCCACGTACTCGTCCATGATCTTCTGCAGACGGAACTGCAGCATCTTGGGCGAGATGAAGTGCGGGTTGATGTCGATGTCGGTGGTGTAGTCCTTGTGCTGCAGGTAGTTCTTCACCGGTTTGTAGATCTCGTCGGCGAGTTCGGCGGCGCCGCGCTGCAGCTCGGGCTTGAGGTCCTTGTGGTCGAGGCAGTACTTCACCATCGCCTTGGCGGCGATGCGCCCTTCGGTGAACGAGCCGGAGCTGAACTTGTGCCCCGAGGCGCCGACGCCGTCGCCCGAGGTGAACAGCCCCTTCACCGTCGTCATGCTGCGATAGCCCCAGCTCCACTCCTTGGGCACGCCGGGAATGTCGGTCGGGCCCGAAACCCAGATCCCGGCACAGCCCGAGTGCGAGCCGAGCAGGTACGGCTCGGTCGGCATGATCTCGGAAGGCTGCTTCTCGGGCTCGATGTTTTCGCCCGCCCACATGCCGCACTGGCTGATGGTCATGTCGAGGAAGTCTTCCCAGGCCTCGGCCTCGAGGTGCTTGACCTCCTTCGGCGTCATCTTCTCGGCGAGCTTCTTCAGCGCGGTCGGCGTGTCCATGAAGATCGGGCCGCGGCCGTTGATCATCTCCTCGAGCATGATGTGGTTCCGCAGGCACGTGCCCGGCACGCCCATACCGTACTTGCCGAAGCGCTTCTGGTCCTTGATGATGTCGGCGCGCAGCGTGCTGTAATCCTCGCCCAGGCCGTTCATCACCTTCGCCTTGAAGAGCAGGAACCACGCCCCGACCGGCCCGTAGCCGTCCTTGAAGCGCGCCGGCACGAAGCGGTTCTCCATCATCGTCATCTCGGCGCCGGCTTCGGCCGCCATCGAGTAGGTCGAGCCCGCGTTCCACACCGGATACCAGGCGCGTCCCGTGCCTTCGCCCACCGAGCGCGGGCGGAAGACGTTCACCGCGCCGCCGCACACCACCAGGCAGGCCTTGAATTTGTAGATGTAGAGCTTGTGCTCGCGCACCGAGAAGCCCGCGGCGCCGGCGATCCGGGTCGGGTCGTTCTTGTCGTTGATCAGGCGCACGATGAAGGTGCGCTCCTGGATGCGGTCCATGCCAAGCGCCTTTTTCGCGGCCTCGGCGACGATCCACTTGTAGGACTCGCCGTTGATCATGATCTGCCAGCGCCCGGAACGCACCGGCTTGCCGCCCGCGCGCAGCGATTTGCCCTCGTCGCCGGGCTGCTTCCAGATCGGCAGGCCCCAGTCCTCGAAGTTGTGCACCGAGTCGTCGACGTGCCGGCCGACGTCGTAGACCAGGTCCTCGCGGATGATGCCCATGAGGTCGTTCCTGACGTACCTCACGTAATCCGCCGGGTCGTTGTCGCCGATGTAGGTGTTGATCGCCGACAGGCCCTGCGCCACCGCGCCCGAGCGGCTGAGCGCCGCCTTGTCGACGAGCTTGATCTTGAGATCCTTGCCCGAAGCCTTGGCCCACTGGCCGACCTCGAACGCCGCGCCGCAGGCGGCCATGCCGCCGCCGATGATGAGGATGTCGAGCTCTTCCTCGATGACCTCGGGATTGCCAAATCCGTATTCAGCCATGACCGTTTCCTTTCATCCGGGGTACGCCGAACCCTGCGGCGCCTGCCCGATGGGTTGCCGTCGCTATTTCGAATGCACGAACTGTGAAGCGTCGCCCTTGTGCAGATCCTTGGTGAACAGCACCAGCGGATCGTCGATATCCGCGAGGTTGGCGTCGGGCTTGCCGCCGTAGGGATCCGCCGAGCCTTCCGCCGTGGTGCGGATCGGGAACTTGAAGCGCTTGAGCGTGCCGTTGCGAAAGCGGATCGTCCACATGATCGAATCCGATCCCCGCAGCGGCTGCACCTGCGCGCCCATCGGCACGACGTCGGCGTAATGACGCACCTCGATCGCGTTCTGCGGGCAGATCTTGACGCAGGAGTAGCATTCCCAGCACTGCTCGGGCTCCTGGTTGAACGCCTTCATCGCGTGTCCGGTCAGCGAGCCGTCCTTGTCGAGCAGCATCAGGTCGTGCGGACAGATGTACATGCAGGCGGTCTTGTCCTGACCCTTGCAGCCATCGCATTTTTCGGTTCGTACGTAAGTCGGCATGCGCCTCTCCTTTTCCTCTGTTCTATCGCGCGGAATGACCCGCGAGTTTCACTTCCACTTTTTCGTGCTGCTCGAGCCCAGCGTAGTACGCGTGCAGGATCTCGAGCACTTCGGGGCGCGAAAACTCCGGCGGCACCGCGCTGCCTTCGGACAGCCACTTGCGCAGCTTCGTGCCCGAGACCAGCAGGCGGTCGCTTTCGGCGTGCGGACAGGTGCGCGCCGAGGCCATGCCGCCGCAGCGGTAGCACCAGAACGTCCAGTCGATCTTGAGCGGCTGTGTCTCGAGCGCGCCCTTCGGGATCTGGTCGAAGATGTGATGCGCGTCGAACGGCCCGTAATAGCTGCCGACCCCGGCATGGTCGCGGCCGACGATCTGGTGCGAGCAGCCGTAGTTCTGGCGAAACAGCGCGTGCAGCAGCGCTTCGCGCGGCCCGGCGTAGCGCATGTCGAGCGGATAGCCCGACTGCACCACCGTGCCCTTGACGAAGTATTTCTCCACCAGCACGGCGATCGCGCGCGTGCGCACGTCGGCGGGAATGTCGCCCGGCTTCAGGTTGCCGAGCAGCGAATGCACCAGCACGCCGTCGCAGGTCTCGATCGC
>SCUH01000192.1 GCA_004298295.1 Betaproteobacteria bacterium
GGACACGATGCTGCTGGTGGGGAAATAGACGTAGCCCTGCGCACTGCCGGACTCGTAAAGCGCCGAGCCCAGTTGCAGCGGGACCCGTTCCAGGTGCGGCAACAGGCGCTCGTAGTCCGCTGCCGGCAGCGCGGCGAGAACGTGGTTCTGCCGCGGCGAATGTTGCCCGGGCAAAGGCAGGTTCTTGGTGGCCGACATGGGCTGTTCCTGGGCCTGTTTCGCTGGCTGTCCGGTCCCGAAGAAGGGTGCACGTAGGGCGCACCTCTTACGTTCGGTATCATACCTTGCTGTTTTTTTTCTTTGCAATCCGGCCACGGATCGCGACCGCTGGTTGCTCAGGATTCCAGGACGTAGATGCCCGGCGCCTCGGCAAGCCTGGGGAAGTCGCCATTCGCCAGCGCCGGCGGCGCGCCGAGCGGCCCGCACTGACCCGCCAGCCACGCGCTCCAATCTTCCCACCAGCTCCCGCTATGCTGCTCGGCCTGCGCGTGCCAGTTGTCGGCCGACTGGCCGCGGTGCGCCGGGCCGATGCGGTAGCTGCGCTTGGGCGGCGTCACCGGCGGGTTGACGATTCCCAGAATGTGGCCCGAACTCGCGAGCACGAAGCGCTTCGGCGAGGTGACGTAGCCGTTGATCTTGAACGTCTGCCGCCACGGCGCGATGTGGTCATCCTCCGCCGAGACGTCGTAGAGCGGCTGGTGGATGCGCACCAGGTCGATCGGCTCGCCGGCCACCGTCAGCGCATCGCGCCTGACGAGGTTGTTCTTCAGGTACATCTCGCGCAGGTAGTACTCGTGCATGCGAAAGGGCATGCGCGTCGCGTCCATGTTCCAGTAGAGCACGTCCCACGACGGCGGCTGCTCGCCGTACAGCCAGCCGTGCACCACGTAGTGCCAGATGAGCGAGTTCGAGCGCAGCAGGCGGAAGGTGGTCGCCATCTCGCGGCCGTCGAGGTAGCCGCGCCGGCGCATCAGGTCGGTGAGCCAGCGCACCCCGGCCTCGTCGATGAACACCTCGATGTCGCCCGGAGACTGGAAATCGGTGAGCGAGGCCAGCAGCGTCCAGCTCGACACCGGAACGTCCTCGCGCCGCGCGTGCTTGCGGTTGAGCCACGCCAGGTACACCGCGAGCAGCGTGCCGCCGATGCAGTAGCCGACGGCGTGCACCTGGTCGGCGCCGCTCAGCGCCCGCGCCACGCGCACGGCCTCGTCCACGCCCTGGGTGAGGTAGTCGTCGAAGCTCGTTTCGGCCATCTCGGGCGTCGGGTTCTTCCAGCTCGTGATGTAGACGTCGAACCCCTGCTCGAGCAGGTACCGGACCATGCTCCTCTTCGGCGTCAGGTCGAGCACGTAATACTTGTTGATCCACGGCGTCACGATCACGATCGGGCTGCGGCGCACCTGCGGCGCCAGCGGCGCGTAGTGGATCAGCTCCAGCAGCCGGTTCCTGAACACCACCGCCCCGGGCGTCGTGGCGAGGTTGTCGCCGACCCTGAAATCCTCGGGCGGGGTCATGCGCACGGTGCCGGCGCGCAGGTCTTCGAGAAAGATCTCGAAGCCGCGGCGCAGGCTCTCGCCGTTCGACTCGACGGCCTTGCGCATCGCCACCGGGTTGCTCCAGAGGAAATTGGTCGGCGCCGCGGCGTTGAGCCACTTGCGCCACCAGAACGCGGCGCGCCGCCGCTCCCTGGGCGAGAGCCACGGCGTGGCGAAGAGCGCATCCTGCACGTGCCGCGTATAGAACAGGTACCACTGCTTGAGCAGGCTCCAGTGCGTTTCCTGCACCCAAACCGGATCGGCAAAGCGCGTGTCATCCACCTGCGGCACCACCAGGTCGGTGCCCGGCAGGCCCGCAAGCCGCGCGGCGGTGTGCAACTGCAGCGCCATCAGGTCGACCGCATTGCGGCCGATCAGGTCGAGCAGTTCGAGCGGATGCAGCAGCCACACCAGGTGGGCGTGCTGGATCGGGGCCAGCATGCCGAAGGGATCGAACAGCTCTGCGCCGCTCTCGAGCGCCTTGCGCCACTGCTCGGCGCCGATGGAGATGGTCTGTGCCAGCTGCTTCTCGGCAGCCGGCAATGCGTTTTCGGCAATCGTCGCACGATCCATGGCAAGCCCTCGGGACGTCCCGCGCCCTGACCGCGCCAGTATCGGCCCGCCGCAGGACCCGGCTTTGATCGCGGGCAAGTCTCAGCGCTTGAGCGCCGGCACCGTGATGGCGCCGATCACGATCAGGGCGCCGAGGAGCTGCAGCGGCGTGACCGACTGGCCGAGGATGCCTCAGGCGAGAAACAGCACTGCGATCGGCTCGATGTTGAGCACCACCGCGTAGTTCGCGGCGCCGAGCCGGGGCAGGACGACGAACAGCGCCGTGATCGCGCTGCCATAGAGCACGGTCAACAGGGCCAGGCCAAGCCATCCCTCGGAGTCGCGCGGCAGCGCGAACGCCTCCATCGCGGCGCCGGCCAGTCCCACCACGGCCGCGGTGACGCCCATCGTGAGAAAAGTTCGCAGGCGGCCATCCATGTCGTGCAACCAGCGCCCGGTGAGCAGCAGCACGAGCGCGAAGGACAACGCCGCGCCGAGCGCCCACCCTACGCCCACGCCGATTTCAGCCCAGCGGCCCGCAAGATCGCCCGCCTTGCCGAACACGTCGAGCGCGAGCGCGAGGCCGGCCAGCGCCACCGGCATCGCGAGCAGCGTGCGCGTTGCCGGACGTCCGGCGCCGCTCGCCCAGGACATGAGCGCCAGCAGCATCGGAAAGGTGTTGAACGCCAGCAGCGCGAGCGCCACGGGTATGCGCGCCACCGCCGAGTAAAGACAAAAGCTCTGCAGCGCCACGAGCACGCCGATCGCACCGGCGCGCGCCAGGGTCGGACGCGGCAGCGCCATCGGCACGCCAAGCGCGCGCAGCAGCGCCAACAGGACGAGCGCCGTGACGCCCGAGCGCATCGCTACCGCGCTCGCCACGCTCGCCCCGTGGTCGAAGGCGATCCGCGCGGCGACGTGGTTCGAGCCGAAGGTGACGGCGATGGCGAGCAGCGCCAGCACGCCGGCGCGCGGGGACAGGTGGCCGGTCATGCCGGGTGGGCGATGCGATGCACGGGCGCAGTCTGCTAGATTCCGCGCGAAAGTATCACTTCCGGGAGAGTTGCCGATGGCTGTTTCGCGCCTTGCCGCGCTGGCCTTGCTCGTCGCCGCGACGCCGGCGCTCGCCTGCGAAATGCCGGACGACGGCAGCGCGCCGCTGCGGCGCCTGACCAACCGGGTCAAGCTCCTGCCGCAAACCGAGGCCTGGCAGAAATCGCTGCCCGAAGGCACGACGGCGCACTACGTGCTGCGCGTCGATTCGCCGCAGAAGATCCGCGGCCGCTGCTACTGGCCGGTGGAAGTGCGCGCCGGCGGCGAGCTGTGGAAACGCTTCCTCGTCACGGCGGACGGGTCGCGCGTGCTGCAGCGCTAGCGCGCCCCGCGCGAGCGCAGCAGCTCCGTGAAATTGCGGTTGCGCGCCGCGGTCGCGAGCGCGAGCGGCGTCGCGCCGCTCGCGCTCTGCGCGTTGATGTCGGCGCCCTTGGCGAGGAGCTTTTCCGCCACCTCGAAGCGGTTGTAGAGCACCGCTGTGTGCAGCGGCGTGGTGCCGTTCTTGGTGCGGCTGTTGACATCCGCGCCGCGCACGAGCAGCAGGTCGATGGTCTCGGGATTGCCGCGCATCACCGCGTAATGCAGCACCGAGGCTCCGGTGCCGGGATCCTTGGCCTCGATATCCGCGCCCTGCGCGATCATCTGCGAGGCTACCGCGAAATCGCCTCTGGCGGCGGCCGCGTGCAGGCTCGCAGGCTCGGCCTGTGCCGCGGGCGTCGCGCGCACGGCTTCGGCCGAGGGCGCAGGTTTCGGCGCGGCCTGTTCCGGCGCCGGCGCCGCGGCCGGCGGCTTTTCCTCCTCGCTGCCGAACAGGTTGCGGAAGAGGCCGCGCACACCCTCGATCAGCTGCTCGGGCAGCGATGGCTCATCCTTCGCCTGCGCGCCGGCGGGCGGCACGGCGAAGGTCAGCGAAACGAACAGGACTGCCAGCGTGTGTTTGGCGTTCATGGCGGATTACTCGATCACTCCCAGCTTGCCGTTGTGGCTGCCCATGTACCAGTAGCGCCCCTCGGCGTCGACGACCGCCTTGCGGATGCCGACGCCCTTGGACGGCAGCTGGAAAACGCGAAAGCGCTCGGTCTTCGGGTCGAGCAGCGCCACCGTATCGGTATCGATCTCGTTCGCCCAGACGCGCCCGGCGCCGTCCACTGCGACCGCGTAGGGCCCGGCGCGCTCGCCGGCGGGCATCGCGTATTCCTTCACCACTTGCTTTGCCACCGGATCGATCCTGGCGAGCTTGCCGTTGCCGTAGTACGTCACCCAGAGCATGCCCTCGGGCGACGCGGCGATGCGGCGCGGCCGCGAGCCCGGACCAGTGCGCAATTCCTCGGTCTTCCCGGTCTTCGGATCGTAGATGCCGAGCGCGTTCGCGCCCATCCGGCACACCCAGACCCGGCCTTGCCGGTCGATCGCAAGGCCGTACGGCCCGCCCGGCATCGGGATCTCGGTAACCTTGCCGCTGGCGCGGTCGAGCTTGCCAAGGTAGCCGCCTTGCGCCGTGAACCAAACGTTGCCCGCGTCGTCGAGCACCGCGGTGTGCGGATTGCCGCCCTGCGACGGCGTGAAGTGGCTGACGATCTTCCCCGTCGCGGGATCGAGCTCGCCGATCGAGCCGTTGCCGTTGCCGGTGTAGAACACGCGGCCGTCCCTCGCCACAACGAGTCCGTGCGGCCGCGCGCCGTCTGGCAGGTCCCACTCCTTGAACGCCTTGGTTCTGGGATCGAAGCGCGCGATGCGATTGCCGTTCATCACGGCGATGTAGATGTTGCCGTCCGGCCCGGGCGCCGGATCGCGCGCGAAGCGCGGCGTCGGCACGTTCCACTCGGTGATCTTGCCCGCGATGTCGCGGCTGCCGGGCGCGACACCGTAATTCGATCCGCCGGCGATCGCAAGCGCCGGGCACAATGCCGCCAGCACCGTCAATCTCATGGCTTGAACCTCGCGTCGACCGGAATTCTCAGGCCGTTGGCGAGCCGGTTGGTCTCGTTGGCGAGGCCGACGACCGCCATCAGTTCCATGAACATGGCATCGGTCATGCCTTTGGCGCGTGCCGACGCGGTGTGCGAATAGCTGCAGTACTCGCAGTTGTTGGTCGCGCTGACCGCGATGTAGACCAGCTCCTTGGTCAGCGGATCGAGCGCGCCGGGCGCCATGACCTGCTTGGCGCTCTCCCAGGTGCGGCGCAGCAGCGCCGGGTCGTTGGCGAGCGCCTTCCAGAAATTGTTGATCCAATTGGTGCCGCGCGTGGCCATGATGTCGTCGTAGACCGCGCGCACCCCGGCAGACGCATCGGCGTACTCCACCAGCCTCACCAGCGACATGCCCCCCCTCCTCCAGTGCGCCATAATACCGCCATGCTGCTCAAGGGATCCTGTCATTGCGGGGGCGTGCGCTTTTCGGTCCGGTCGGAGACGCCTTACCCCTACCTGTGGTGCTACTGCTCGATCTGCCGCAAGACCGCGGGGGGCGGCGGCTATGCCATCAACCTCATGGGCCTGGCCGAGACGCTCAAGGTGCAGGGGCGCCAGAACCTCGCGGTCTACCGGGCCAGGCTTTCCTCGCGTGCCCGCACGCGTTCGAGCGGCCGGCGCCACTTTTGCCGCCGCTGCGGCAGCGCGCTCTGGCTTTGGGACCCGCGCTGGAAGGACTGGATCTACCCCTTCGCCTCAGCGATCGACTCGAAGCTGCCCGTGCCCAAGGAGCGGCAGCACATCTTTCTCGACTCGAAACCGTCCTGGGTGGAAGTGCCGAAGGGCAAGGGGCACCGCCATTTCGCGCGCTTTCCGCGCGAAGCGATCATCGACTGGCATCGCCGGCGCGGCCTCGGCGGCTGAGGCTCGCGCCGGTTCTGCGGCGGCGGCGCTGGTAAAATCGCCAGTTCGTCATGAAGTTCCTGTTCGACCTCTTCCCGGTGATCCTGTTTTTCGCCGCCTTCAAGGTAACCGACATCTACGTCGCCACCGGAGTGGCGATCGCCGCGACCTTTGCCCAGGTGGGCTGGCTCCGGCTGCGGCGGCGGCGGGTCGAGCCGATGCTCTGGGCGAGCCTCGCCATCATCGTGGTGTTCGGCGGCGCGACGCTCGCGCTGCGCGACGAAACCTTCATCAAGTGGAAGCCGACCGTGCTCTACTGGCTGTTCGCCGCGGTGCTCGCCGGCGCGGCGCTGCTGTTCCGTCGCAACCTGATCCGCGCCGTGATGGGCGCGGAACTGAAGCTTCCGGAACCGGTGTGGGCGCGCCTGAACTGGAGCTGGACGCTGTTCTTCGCGCTCATGGGCGCTCTCAACCTGTACGTCGCGTTCAATTTTTCCACCGACCTGTGGGTCAATTTCAAGCTCTTCGGCGGCACCGGCCTGATGCTGCTGTTCATCATCGGCCAGGCGCTGTTTCTCGCGCGCCACATCGAGCACGAGCCGAACCGGTGAGCGTCGCCGAAGAAATCCGCCGCCGCCTCGGGGTGCTCGCGCCCGAGCGCTGCGAACTGGTCGACGAAAGCGCGCGCCACGAAGGTCACGCCGGCGCGCGCCCCGGCGGCAACACGCACTGGCGGCTGGCGATCGTCGCCGCCGCGTTTGCCGGCAAGCCGACCGTAGCGCGCCACCGCATGGTCTACGACGCGCTCGGCGATCTTATGGACAACCCGATTCACGCACTTGCCATCTCCGCCCGGGCCCCGGGCGAACCCGGCGCCTGATCGCGCCTGACCCCGCCAAGAAAGGATCCTGATGAAATTTCGTGCCCTGACCGTGTCGCTCGCCATCCTTGCCCTGCCAGCGCTCGCGCTGGCGCAGGCCGCCAAGCTCCCGACCAAGGAGGCGGCCAAGCCCGCCGCCGCGTCCCGGGAAGGGCCGCTGGCTACGGTCAACGGCGTCGCCATCCCGCGCCAGCGCGCCGAGTTCCTGGTGCGCCAGCAGACCGGCCGCGGGGCGCCCGATTCCGAGCAGCTGCGCACGCAGGTGCGCGAAGTGCTGATCAACAACGAGATCATCATGCAGGAAGCGAGCCGCAGCGGCATCGCCAAGCGCGCCGAAGTGCAGTCGCAGCTCGAGCTGGCGCGGCAGGAGATCATCGTCAACAGCTACCTCAACGATTACATCGTCAGGAACCCGGTCACCGACGCCGAGATCCAGCTGGAGTACGAGCGCGCCAAGCAGCAGACCGGCACCACCGAGTACAAGGCGCGCCACATCCTGGTGAAGACCGAGGAAGAGGCCAAGCGCATCATCGGCGAGCTCAAGAAGGGCGGCAAATTCGAGGAGCAGGCGCAAAAGCACTCGCTCGACTCGACCAAGGACAAGGGCGGCGACCTCGACTGGAACGTGCCCGGCGTCTACGACAAGACCTTTGCCGACGCCCTGGTGAAGCTGGAGAAGGGCAAGATGAGCGAGGCGCCGGTGCGCTCGCGCTTCGGCTTTCACGTCATCCAGCTCGACGACGTGCGGCCGGTGAAGATCCCGCCGCTCGCCGAGGTCAAGCCGCGCATCCAGCAGCGCCTGGCGCAGATCAAGGTCGAGCTGCTGGTGCGCGAGCTGCGCGGCAAGGCCAAGGTGGAGTGAGCGCAAGGCTCCTCGCCGAGCGCGCGTTTGCGCCCGGGCGCGCGTTCCGCGTAGTGCAGGGCGACCTGCTCGAGGAGCCGGTCGATGCGATCGTCAACGCCGCCAACGGCCTGCTCGCCCATGGCGGCGGCGTCGCGAGCCTGATCTCACGCGCGGCCGGCCCCGCGTTGCAGGAGGAATGCGACCGGATCGTGCGCGATCGCGGCTGCGCACGTGGCACCGATCCGTAATGTCCGGCTGTGCCTGCGCGACCAACCGCTCATCGATGCCGTTCTCAAGGAGCTTGACCATGAACGCTAGAGCCTGTGCGGCGCTGATCGCACTGATGATCGCCGGACCGGCCTGGACCCAGCCGAATCTGGCCAAGGCCACCTTCGCCGGCGGCTGCTTCTGGTGCGTCGAGGAAGCCTTCGACAAGGTCCCGGGCGTGGTGTCCACCACCTCCGGCTACATCGGCGGCCAGAAGAAGAATCCGGGCTACGAGGAAGTTTCCGCCGGCCGCACCGGTCATACCGAGGCCGTGCAGGTGGTGTTCGATCCGGCCAGGGTCAGCTACGAGAAGCTGCTCGATACCTTCTGGCTGAACCACGATCCTACGGTCCTCGAGCGCCAGTTCTGCGACGCCGGCAGCCAGTACCGCCCGGCGATTTTCTTTCACGACGCGGAGCAGAAACGCCTCGCCGAAGCTTCCCGGGCGAAGTACGAAAAGCTCAAGACCTTCAAGCAACCGCTGCTGACGCCGATCGTCGCGGCGACCGAATTCTGGCCGGCCGAGACCTATCACCAGGACTATCACCTCAAGAATCCGGCGCGCTACAAGTTCTACGCCACCGGCTGCGGCCGCTACGCGCGCCTGGACGACCTCTGGGGCAAGCTCAGGAAGTAGTCATTCGTATCGCCCGAGGCGCACGCTCTATGGGATGAGAGGTGCTCATGGCGCGCGGTAAGCCAGCAGCCAGTAGTGGTGGTAGCGCTCGATCGCGATGCCCTTGGCGCCTGGTCCTGCGCGCATCCGCAGCGCCTCGTCGGTCGGGAAGTTCTTCATCACCTCGTGCCGGCTGCCATCATCCAGCGCGCGCAGCTGATAGCTGTTGCCTTCGGCATCCCGCCGCGAGATCGGCAGGCTCGAGCCCTCGACATAGCGGTTGTCGATGAAGACGAGCAACGCGCCGGGCGCGACCGCGCGCTCGGCTTCGCGCAGGAATGCATCGAGCCGGCCGAGTGGCACATGCGACCACCAGAACGCGGCGAGCAGCGCGTCGTGCCTGCGGCCGAAATCCGGCAGCGCATAGCAGTCGCCCGCGGCAAAGCTCACCCGTCCTGGCGGATAGCGTTTCGCCCGCGCGATCGCGAGGACCTCCTCGCTCGCGTCCAGCGCCGTCACCTCGGCCGCGTGCGGCGCAACCGCCTCGGTCCACCATCCGGTGCCGCAGGCAAGCTCCAGCAAGCGCCGTCCGGCCAGCAGATCGCCGAGCCGCCGGCGCAGCACGGCGAGCCCGGCCTGCCGCTCCGGCCTGGCATAGATCCTCTCGTACTCGTGCGCCCGCCGCGCGTAATACGCGACCAGATCAGTCATTGAGATGGCAGGCGGCGAGATGCCCGGGCGCGAGCGCCTTGAGCTGCGGCGGTTCGTGCCTGCAGCGCTCCATGGAGCGCGGGCAGCGCGGATGAAAATGGCAGCCGGAAGGCGGCCGGATCGGGTTCGGCACGTCGCCCTGCAGCACGATGCGCTGGCGCTTCACCGTGGGGTCGGGAATCGGCACCGCCGAGAGCAGCGCCTCGGTGTAGGGATGCCGCGGCGCGGTGTACAGCTCGCGCGCCGGCGCGATCTCGACGATGCGCCCGAGGTACATCACCGCAACGCGATCGCTGATGTGCTCGACCACCGACAGGTCGTGCGCGATGAAGAGATAGGTCAGCTTGAACTGCTGCTGGAGGTCCTCGAGCAGGTTGATCACCTGCGCCTGGATCGAGACGTCGAGCGCCGAGACCGGCTCGTCGCACACGATCAGCCGCGGCGACACCGCGAGCGCGCGCGCAATGCCGATCCTCTGCCGCTGACCGCCCGAGAACTCGTGCGGAAAGCGGCGCAGGTGATCGGCGTGCAGCCCCACGGTCTCGAGCAGGTGCACCACGCGGTCCTCGAACTCGCGCCCCGGCTTCGCCAGCCGGTGGATCACCAGCGCTTCGCCGATGATCGAACCCACGGTCATGCGCGGATTGAGCGAGGCGTACGGGTCCTGGAAGATGATCTGCATCTCACGGCACAACCGGCGCAGCGCGCGGCGCCCGAGCGCGGTGACGCTGCGGCCGTCGAACCAGACTTCCCCGGCGCTCGGCTCGATCAGCCGCAGCACGCAGCGGCCGGTGGTCGATTTGCCGCAGCCGGACTCGCCCACCAGGCCGAGCGTCTCGCCCGCGCCGATCTCGAAGCTCACGCCGTCGACGGCGTGCACGCGCTCGAGCTCGCGCGCGAACAGCCCGCCCCGCACCGGGAAGTGCTTCACCAGCCCGTCGACGCGCAGCAGCGCTTCGCTCATGCGGCCCGTCCCGTCACAGCACGCACGCCACCCAGTGCCCGGGGCCGACCTCGCGCAGGGGCGGCGTCTGCGCGAGGCATTGCGCGCGCGCGTACTGGCAGCGCGGCGCGAAACGGCAGCCGGGCGGCGGATGGATCAGCTGTGGCACGGTGCCGGCGATCGCCTCGAGGCGCTTTTTCGCCAGCGCCGCGGTGTCGATGCGCGGGATCGAGCGGATCAGACCCTGCGTGTACGGGTGGCGCGGGGCGCCGAACAGCACCTTCACCGGCGCCTCCTCGACCACCTTGCCGGCGTACATCACCACCACGCGCTGCGCCGTCTCCGCGATCACGCCCATGGCATGCGTGATGAGCATCACCGACATGCCCATTTTCGCTTTCAGCTCGCCGAGGATGTCGAGGATCTGGGCCTGGATGGTGACGTCGAGCGCCGTGGTCGGCTCGTCGGCGATGAGCAGCTGCGGATTGCACGACAGGGCCATCGCGATCATGACGCGCTGGCGCATGCCGCCCGAGAACTGGTGCGGGTAGCTGCGCAGGCGGCGCTCCGGGTGCGGGATGTGCACCAGCCTGAGCATCTCGACGGTCTTTTCCAGCGCCGAGCGCCGGCCGAGGCCTTCGTGCAGGCGGATCACCTCGGCGATCTGGTCGCCGACGGTGTAGACCGGATTGAGCGAGGTCATCGGCTCCTGGAACACGATCGCGATTTCCTTGCTGCGGATGGCGCGCATCGCCTGCGCGCCGAGCGGCACCAGGTCGCGTCCCCGCCACAGGATCTCTCCCGCCACGATGCGCCCGGGCGGCATCGGGATCAGCTTCAGCACCGACAGCGCGGTGACGGTCTTGCCGCAGCCCGATTCGCCCACTACGCCGAGCGTCTCGCCGCGGTCGACGCCCAGGTCGACCCCGTCCACGGCCTGCACCACGCCGTCGTCGGTCGCGAAGTGCGTCTTCAGGCCCCGGATCTCGAGCAGGCGGTTGAACATGCCTTGCGCCTGCCGGGTCAGGCGCCCGGGCCGAGCTCGCGCCGCACGAGATTGACCCAGTAGGCCGCGCCGGTCGCGAGGATCTCGTCGTTGAAATCGTAGCGCGGCGTATGCACGTTGTGGCAGCCGCCCTCACTCGCCAGGCCGCCGTTGCCGATGGCGATGTAGGCCCCCGCCTTCCTCTCCAGCATGAAGGCGAAGTCCTCCGCGCCTGCCAGCGGCTGCGTATTGCCGTCCACCTTGTCCGCGCCCACGGTCATCGCCGCCGCGTCCATGGCAATGCGCGTCTGCTCCGGCGCGTTCACCAGCACCGGGTAGCGGCGTTCGTAATCGAGCTGCGCTTCGCAGCCGTACGCCTGCGCCAGGCTGCGCGCCAGCTCGCCGAGCCGGCGCTCGATCAGCTCGCGCGTCGCGCGCGCGAAGCTGCGCGCCGTGCCGCGCACCACGACCTGGGCCGGGATGACGTTGGGCGCGGCGAAGCTGCCCGCCTGCAGATGCCCTACGCTGACCACCGCCGCGTCGTGCGAGGCGACGTTGCGGCCGACGATCGTCTGGGTCGCGAGCACGAAAGCCGCCGCCGGCAGGGTCGGGTCGGTGCCGCGCTCGGGCATCGCGCCGTGGCCGCCGGTGCCGCGGAAGGTCGCGGTCCAGCTGTCGCTCGAGGCGAGCATCGCCCCCGGGCGGATCGCAAAATGGCCCGCCACAAGTCCCGGCATGTTGTGCATGCCGTAGACCGCGTCGCAGCGATGGCGCTCGAACAGGCCTTCCTCGAGCATCACGCGCGCGCCGCCCTCGCCCTCCTCCGCGGGCTGGAAGATGAAATGCACCGTGCCGGCGAACGCCGGGTTCTGCGCCAGATAGCGCGCCGCGCCGAGCAGCATCGCGGTATGGCCGTCGTGGCCGCAGGCGTGCATCTTGCCCGCGTGCACCGAGCGGTGCGCGAACGGGTTCTGCTCCTCGAGGTTGAGCGCGTCCATGTCGGCGCGCAGCGCGATCGCGCGCGCCCCCGGGCGGCGGCCGCGCAGCGTGCCCACGACGCCGGTACGCGCGAGGCCCCTGCTCACCTCGATGCCCCAATGCGCGAGCCTCGCGGCCACCAGGTCCGCGGTGCGTTCCTCCTGGAAAGCGGTCTCGGGATGGCGGTGGATGTCGCGGCGGATGGCCGCCAGCTCGTCCTGAAAACCGCGCAGAGTGGCCATCGGCTCTTCGGCCATGCCGGGCTCCGGGCTCACATCACCTTGCGCGGATCGAGCGCATCGCGCAAGCCGTCGCCGATGTAGCTGATCGAGAGCACGACGAGGAAGATCGCCGTGCCGGGAAACAGCGCCCAGTGCGGCGCGATGTCGAGATAGTCCTTGGCGTCGTAGAGCAGGCGCCCCCAGCTCGGAATGTCGGGCGGGAATCCCAGGCCGAGGAAGGAAAGCGTCGATTCGGCGATGATCGCGGCGGCGACGTCGATGGTACCGGCGACGATCACCGGTCCGAGCGAGTTGGGCAGGATGTGGCGCACCACCTGCCGCGACGTGCTCGCGCCGAGGGCTCGCGCCGCCTCGACGAACTCCTTTTCGCGCAGCGAAAAGAACTGCGCGCGCACCAGCCGCGCCACCGGCATCCAGCGAAAGCCCCCGATCACCGCCACGATCAGGATGAAGACCCCGACCTCGGGCCCGACCAGGGCCTTGAGGGCGTTCTGGAACAGGTAAATGATCAGCAGCAGGAGCGGCAGCTGCGGCAGCGACAGGAACAGGTCCGTCAGCCACATCAGCGCCGCGTCGACGCTGCCGCGCGACATGCCGGCGATGGCGCCCACGATGGTGCCGACGACGACCGCGATCAGCATCGCGGCGAATCCCACTGCGATCGAGATGCGTCCGCCGTAGAGCATGCGCGCGAGCAGGTCCTGGCCAAGATCGTCGGTGCCGAGCGGATGGCGCCACGAGGACCCCTTGAGCCGGGCGCTGAAGTCGATCTCGTTGATCGGCACCTGCCAGAGCCAAGGCCCCAGCAGCACCGCGAGCACCATGAACAGCAGGATCGCCGCGCCGGCGAGCGCGAGCCGGTGCCGGCGAAAGCGCTGCCAGGCCTCGCGGCCGAGCGAGACGGGCTTTGCCCGCACTGCGGCGCCGGCGCCGAGCGCGGCGCTAGCGGTAGGCGATGCGGGGATCGAGCCAGCCATAGAGCAGGTCCGCGATCAGGTTGAACACGATCACGAGGCACGAGAACACGAACGTCACCGCCATGATCACCGGCGTGTCGTTGGCGAGAATGGCGCTGATCAGGAGCGAGCCGATGCCCGGCACGCGGAAGATCTGCTCGGTGACGATGGCGCCGCCGAAAATCGCCGGCATCTGCAGCGCCACCAGCGTCACCACGGGGATGAGCGCGTTGCGCACCACGTGCTTCACGATCACCGCGCGCTCGGCGAGCCCCTTGGCCCGCGCCGTGGTGACATAGTCGAGGCGGATCACGTCGAGCACCGCGGAGCGCACGTAGCGGGTCCACGAAGCGCCCTGAAACAGCCCGAGCACGGCGACCGGCATCAGCGTCTGCCTGAAGTGCTCCCAGTAGAACCGCCAGCCCGCGGCGCTGATGTCCGAGCGGTAGACGAACGGCAGCCAGTCGAGCTGGATGCTGAAGACCAGAATCAGCAGGATGCCGGTGAAGAACGTCGGCAGCGCGAAGCCGGCGAACGCGAGCGTGCTGGCGATCTTGTCGAAGATCGAATACGGCCGCGTCGCCGCGTAGACCCCCACCGGCAGCGCGATCAGCAGCGCGAGGACCTGCGACGATCCGATCACCAGCAGCGTGGTCGGCAGGCGCCCCAGGATCAGCTCGTCGACGTCGACCCGGCTGGCGAACGAGAAGCCCCAGTCGCCGCCGAGCATCGCGCCCAGCCAGCGCACGTAGCGCAACGCGACCGGATCGTCGAGCCCGAACTTGGCGCGCAGATTGGCGCGCACCTCGGCCGGGACGTTGGGATTGGTCGCCAGCTCCTCGAACGGATCGCCCGGCGCAAGCGCAAGCACCGTGAACAGCAGGATGCTGATCCCGAGCACGCTCGGGATCACGAGCATTAGACGGCGAAGGAGATACTGACCCATCGGCGAGGCTCACGCCTCGCGGTACCAGTCCCTCAGCAGCCAGAGGTCGTTGTCCCAGCCCGACAGCGTCGCGCGCAGCTTGCCCGCCTGGGCCGAGACGCGCGGGCGGAACACCACCGGAATGATGTGGCGGCTCTCGATCACCAGGTCGTTCATGCGGATGAAAAGCGCTGCGCGCTTCACCGGGTCGAGTTCGCTCTCGGCGGCGCGAAATGCCTTGTCGTACTCGTCGCTGCGCCAGCGCGAGATATTGCGCCCCTGCCACTTGTTCTGCTTGCTGGAGACCTCGGCGGAGGTGAACTGCTCCATGAACACCTGGGGATCCGGTTGTGTCATGGTGGTCGTGTACATCTGCATGTCGCAGTAGAACTTGGTATAGGTGTCGGGGTTCGCGACGTCGGAGGAGAAGTAGACCGACGCGGTGACCGCCTTCAGTTCCAGCTCGATGCCCGCCTTCTGGCAGGCCTGCTTGATGATCGCCTGGGTCTTCTGGCGCGGCGCATTGATCGAGGTCTGGAAGACGATCTTGAGCTTCCTGCCGTCCTTGGCGCGCACGCCGTCGGCGCCCCGCTTCCAGCCCGCCGCCTCGAGCAGCTGGTTCGCCTTGTCGACGTTGAATTCGAACCTGGTGTTCCGCGATCGGAAGCGCTCCGGATTGTTGAGGAAGTTGGCGGTCGCCACGCCGGTGCGGCCGTAGATGTGATCCTGCACCGACTTGCGATCCACCAGCAGGTTCATCGCCTCGCGCACCGCCGGGTCGCTGAACAGCGCATGCCGGGATTTCACGCTGGAGCGCTCGCCGTCGATTTCGGTCCAGGGGTCGGTGCTGTTCACCTGGATGTGCTCGATGTTGCCGCCCGAAACGATCTCGGCGCGGCCCTTGCCGCCCTTTTCCAGGCGCAGCAGGATCTCGTCCTCGACCTGCATGTTCCAGGCGTAGTCGAATTCGCCGGTCTGGATCACCGCGCGCGCCGCCGAAACCGCGTCGCCGCCG
>SCUH01000193.1 GCA_004298295.1 Betaproteobacteria bacterium
CTTCGGGCTCACGGCGGGCCGCCCTGCGCCGCTGCTCGATTCCGGGTCATTTTCGCACATGGTCGCACCGCAACTCAGCCTGGTGGTGCCCGTCTACAACGTCGCGCCTTTCCTGCCGCGTTGCCTGGAGAGCCTGGCAACGGAGCCGGCCGGCACGACCGAGGTGATCCTGGTGGACGACGGTTCCACCGATGCCTGCCCCGAAACGCTCGCCGCGTGGGCCCAGGCGCGGCCGCATGCGCGCATCATCCGCCAGCCGAATGCCGGCCTGTCTGCGGCACGCAATACGGGCCTGGACCAGGCGCGCGGCCGCTACCTCGCCTTCGTCGATTCCGACGACTACTACGACGCAGGCTATTACGGCCGGCTGGCGGCACTGTGCGAGGCGCAGGACCTCGAGCTTGCGATCGGCAATGCCAGCTACCACTTCGAAGACGGTCGCGCGGGTCACGCCATCTATGCCGACGCGCCGCCGGCCGGCGTGATGCGCGGCGCCGATTTCCTGCGCCATCGACTGCGCAACCGCACCCTGCTGCACATGGTCTGGATGCACCTCTACCGGCGTGACTGGCTCGAGCGGCATCGCCTGCGCTTCGTGCCGGGGCTGATCCACGAGGACGTGCCGTGGACGACGCGGGTCCTGCTGCTTGCGCAGCGCGTGGCCTACGACCCGACGCCCGGCTACCACTACCGCCAGCGCGTGCGTCGCTTCGGCACTGCGGATAACGACCACCGTCTGCAGGCAATCATCGACAGTGCAGCGCACAACGCGCGCGCGCTCGATGAGCTCGCGAACGGCGTGCGCGGCGATGCGGAACTGCAGCGGCTGCTGCGCTGGCAGCTGGTCGACGGCGGCTTGTCGATCTTTCACAAGCTGCGCCAGCTCTCCGCCGCGCCGGCGCGCCGCGAGCGCCTGCGCCATCTGCGCCGCGATGGCGTCATGGCACTGCTCTGGCGCAACGCCACCGAATTCGCGCAGCGCCGGCGCATCGCGCGCAACTACCTCAAATCGCTGCTCGGTGCGGCCTGAGCGCGCCCTGCCGATGGCCACGCCCTGCTACCAGGTCAACCTGCAGCGCGGCTTCGGCGGCGGCGAGGTCTACACCGCGTTTTTCGCGCGTGCGCTGGGGGCGCTCGGCATTCGCAGCGTGCTCTTCGCGCATCCCGAGGCGGCGCATTGGCGCGCTCGGCTGCCGGAGGACGCACAAGTCATCCCGGTCAGCGCGACGCAGCTGGCGCAGCGTCTTGCGGCGCTGCGCGGCGCCTGGGTGGTATTTCACACGCCGCTGCCGGGCGACGCCGTCGCCGCGCTGCACCGGGCGGGCGCCAGTGCGACCGCGTTCGCGCACATGCCGCTCTATGATCGCAACCCTGCCGTGCTCGAGCCCTATGATCTCGTCATCCCGGTATCGCAGCACGTCGCGGACAGCCTGCGCGCCCGCGGCCTCACCCGGGTCCATGCCGAACCGCTGTATGGCGTCGCCGATCTGCGCGGGCGGCGCGGCGATCGCGCGACGCCGCTCCTGCGCCACAGCGTCTACGATTGGGACCGGCGCAAGCTGCGCGACCGCCTGCTGTCGCACGCGCACCCGTTGCTGGGGCGCCTGCGGCCGCGGCTGACTTTCACGCCCAGGCCGGGCATCGCGCTCGGCATCGTTTCGCGCCTCACGCCGATCAAGCAGTTCGCGCTGCTGTTTCGCCATCTCGCCCCGGTGCTGGCGCGCTTTCCGACTTTCCATCTTGAAATCTTCGGCAGCGGCGGCTATGCCTCGGTGCGCGACCTGCGCGCGGCGCTGGCGCCGATCCGCGCGCGCGCGCGCTTCTGGGGCGAGCAGCGCGAGGTGGGGGCCGCCTATGCCCGCATCGACTATCTGCTGACCGGCCTGCCGGAGAAGGAGGCGCTCGGCCTCAATGTGCTGGAGGCGCAGGCCTGCGGCGTTCCGGTGCTGGCCGTGGAAGCACCGCCCTTCACCGAGATCGTGGCCGCCGGAGTCACCGGGCTGTTCTACGCCGATCCGCGCCGCGATGCGGGCGCGGGCTTTGCGGCGTTGCTCGCGCGGCTCGCCGAGCGGCCCTTCGTGCTCGAACCTGCCGCGGCCGCCGCCCACCTGCAGAGGTTTTCCGAAGCCGCCTTCATGCTGCGCGTCGAGCGCCTGGTCGCCGAGGTGCGTCGGCGCGGTCTTTGGACCGGCGAGGCCGCGCGATGCGCCTCCTGATCGGCTCTCGCAAGCCCTTCGCACCGCTCGAGGAAGCGCTCGCCGAAGCCGGCTGCGAATTGCTGCGCTGGATGCCGGGCGCGCCGCCGCCGGGGACCATTCAGGCCGATGCCGCCCTGATCGACCTGTGCGACCTGGCGCGCCATCTCGTGGCGGGCTGGCGCCTGCGGCGGATGCTGCGGCGCTCGGGCACGCCGGTCTTCGCGCTCGATCGCGACGCCCCCTGGCACAAGGGCGTGCGCACGCGCCGCCTGCGCGCGCTGCGCGCGCTGCGGCTGGTGGACGTGTACGCCTCGCACTCGCTGCAGGACGCAACGCGCTTTGCCCCGGAAGCGGTCTATCTGCCGAACGCGGCCTGGACCCGGCACTACAACCTTGGGACTCGAACGCTGCAGGAACTGCGCGAACCATCGCGCTACCGTTACGACGTGTCGTTCATTGGCAACGTGGACGCGCAGCGTTATCGCGAGCACGCCGGGCGCGTGGAGTTTCTCGACGCCCTGCGCGCGCGGTTGTCCGCCGCCGGGGTCGCACTTCACGTTTTCGACGGCGAAGCGCTCGCCCCGGCCGCGCAGGTCGAGCTCATCCAGGCGAGCCGCATCAACCTCAACTGCGGCGCGGCGGCCGATCACGGCAGCGTGCGCAGCTGGGGGCTGCCCGAGCGCTGCTACGGGGTCCCGGCCTGCGGCGGCTTTCTCCTCAGCGACCGGCGGCGCCACGCGCGGGACGACTTCACGCCGGGAAAGGAATGGATCGCCTTCGGCACGCTGGATGAATGCGTCGCCAGGATCGCCCACTTCCTGGCCCATTTCGACGAGTCTCGCGACATCGCCGAGGCCGCCCACCGGCGCGTAGTGCGCGACCACACGTACCGGCAGCGCGCGCAGCAGTTGCTGGGCCACATCGAGCGCTGGCACCGCAGCCGGGACCCGGCATGAGCGGGGCCGCAACCTCCGGACCGCGGATCCTCGTCATCCGGCGCGAGAACATCGGCGACCTGGTCTGCACCACGCCGCTCCTGCGCGCACTGCGCGCGCAGCTGCCCGGGGCCTGGATCGGGACGCTCGTAACCCGTTACACCGCGCCCGTGCTCGCGGGCAATCCGGACCTCGACCAGGTGTTCTCCTACCAGAAAGCGAAGCACCGTACGCCCGAGGAAAGCCTCACGGGCATTTACTGGCGGCGGCTCAAGACCATCGCGGAGCTCCGGGCGCTGCGCTGCGACTGGGTGCTGCTGCCCGGAGGCCCGCATGCGAGCGCGCTGCGTTTTGCAAAATGGATTTCTCCCGTGCGCACGCTGGTGCGCGGTCCCGAGGCCGTGGCGGCAGGGCCGCATGAAGTCGAGCAGGCTTGCAGCCTGCTCGCAGGCATGGGCCTGCGCGTCGCAGCGCCGCCGGCGCGTCTCGCTGCAGCGCCGGCCGAATGCGAAGCGCTGGCCGCGCGGGTGCGCGAGCACCTGGGATGGCGCCCGGAGCGGATCGTGGCGATCCACATCAGCGCCCGCAAGCCGTCCCAGCGCTGGGTCGGCGCACGGTTCGCCGAATTGATCCGGCGACTGCCCGCCCCCGCGGGCAGCGCCTTCATGCTGCTCTGGGCACCGGGTTCGGAACGCAATCCGCGGCACCCCGGCGATGACGAAAAGGCGGCGCAGATCGAAGCCGCCCTGCGCGGCGTGCCGCTCGTGCCCATCGCCACGCGGCGGCTCGAAGAGCTGATTGCCGCACTGGCGCTGTGCGAGCGCGTGATCTGCGCCGACGGCGGCGCGATGCACCTCGCGGCCGCGCTCGGCAAACCGATGGTGTGCCTGTTCGGCGACTCCGACGCCGCGCGCTGGGGTCCCTGGCGCACGGTGCATGAGCTGCTGCAGCCGCCCTCGCGCAACGTCGCCGACATCATGGTAGAAGACGTCATGCAAGCCTACGGGCGCCTGTGCGCGCGAAACCCCTCCGGGACCTGAACCGGTGAGCCCGCTCGAGGACGCCGTCCCGCTCGGCCAGGTGCGCCGGGCGTTGGTGATCAAGCTGCGCCACCATGGCGACGTGTTGCTCGCCAGTCCCGTGATCGCCGTACTCAAGAACCACGCGCCCAGGATCGAGGTCGACGCCCTCGTGTACGCCGACACCGCGCCGATGCTCGCGCTGCACCCGGCGCTCCACGAGCTGCACCAGATCGAGCGGGGCTGGAAGGACCTTGGCGCGCTCGCGCGCCTGGCGCGGGAATGGGCGCTTTACCGACGGCTCGCCGCGCGCCGCTACGACCTCCTCATCCACCTGACCGAAAGCTGGCGCGGCGCCTGGCTGGCGCGCGGCCTGCGCCCACGCTGGGCGGTGGCGCTGGAACACCGCGGCGGCGGCAAACGCTGGCGCAAGTGCTTCACGCATCTGGTGCCCGCGCCGCGTGGCGGCGGCCGCCATACCGTGGAAAGAAATCTCGACGCCCTGCGCCGCATCGGCGTGCAGCCTATCGAGGACGAGCGGCAGCTGGTGCTCGAGCCGGGCGAAGCCGCGCGGCAGGCGATCCGGACCTTGCTTTCGGCGCAGGGCCTGCAGGCACAGCGCTTCGTCCACATCCACCCCAGCTCGCGCTGGCAGTTCAAGTGCTGGACGACGCCGGGCTGGGCCGAGATCATCCGACGGCTGCAGGCGGCCGGCTGGCCGGTGGTGCTGACTACGGCGCCCGATGCGGGCGAGCAGGCGATGGCGGCCGCCATCCAGCAACGGCTCGAGCGGCCGGTGATCGACCTGAGCGGACGCCTTGCTCTGAAGGAACTGGCCGCGCTCGCCGGCGAAGCGCGGCTTTTCATGGGGGTCGATTCGGCGCCGATGCACATCGCCGCCGCGATGCGCACACCGGCGGTGGCGCTGTTCGGGCCCTCGGGCGAAGCCCTCTGGGCACCCTGGGGCGAGCCGCGTCGCGGCCGCCATCGCGTCGTCGCCAGCACGCGACACAACTGCCGGCCCTGCGGCCTCGACGGCTGCGGCGGCGGCAAGGTGAGCGACTGCCTCGAGACGCTCGACGCGGACGCCGTCTGGCGCGCGGTCAGCGAGGAACTTCAGGACCCGGCGTAGCGCGCGCTCACCGCCGCGAAAACCGCCTCCATGCGATCGAGCATCCGATCGTAGGAGAAATTCTCCACGCAGTGCCGGCGCGCCGCCTCCCCCAGCGCACGCCGCAGGCCTTCGTCCGCGGCGAGGCGCGCGATCGCTGCGGCGAGCGCGTGGGCATCGCGCGGCGGCACGATCAATGCCGTCGCTTCATGGGTGGCGAGTTCCGCAATGCTGCCCACGGTGGTGGTGATGCAGGGCAGGCCGCACAGCATCGCCTGCACCAGCGCCTGCGGCACGCCTTCGTTGGCGTAGGACGGCAGCGCGAAGAGGTCGAACGCGTGCAGCCAGGGCACGACGTCCGCCTGATTGCCGGGCAGGTGCACGCGTTGCTGCAGGCCGAGCTGATCGATCTGCGCGCGCAGCGTCTCGCGCATCGGGCCGTCGCCCACGATCGCGAGCTCGATCGACTCCGGCAGCTGCGCCAGCGCTTCGATCAGGTAGCGATGCCCTTTCCAGCTGCGCAGCGTCGCGACGATACCGACCAGGACGCGATCGGCGGGCAGGCCCAGCGCGGCGCGAGCCGTCGCGCGCGAGCCGGGCCGGAAGCGCCCGGCGTCGATCCCCGTCGGCACCGAGGCGAGGCGCGCGGGATCGAAACCGTTCACCTCGATCAGCTGGCGCCTGAGCGCTTCGCCCGTGGTGACGATCATCGCCGCCGAGCTCCGGTAAAGCCAGCGCGAGAGCGCGTTGCGCGCAACGGGCGCGGAGATATGGCGCGTGCGCACCACCGGATACGACCGGCCGGCGAGCCGCAACGCGAGCGCCACGAGCCACGAGTCGGTCGAGCTGTGCGTGTTCACGATATCGCAGGGGTTGCCGCGAAACCACGCCGCGAGCGCGCGCAGCCCGGCCAGGTTCTTGCGCGCGATCGGCAGCGCCACCACCGGCACCTGCCAGGCCGCGGACTCGGCGGCGATGCGCGCCTCGCCCGGGCAGAGGATGCGCACCGCGTGGCCGCGCCGCAGCAGCCCCTGCGACTCGGCCAGGATGCGGATCTCCTGCCCGCCCCAGCCGAGCGAGGACTCGGTATGGACGATCGAAAGCGGTTTCACGCTTGCGAGGCGAACTGGATCCGGTAGAGCTTCGCGTACAGGCCCTCGCGCGCCAGCAGTTCGGCGTGCGTGCCGCTTTCCGCGATGCCACCGCGCTCCAGCACCACGATGCGGTCGGCGCGCTCGATGGTCGAGAGCCGGTGCGCGATCACGATGGTCGTGCGCCCGCGCATCAGCACCTCGAGCGCCGCCTGCACCGCGCGCTCGGATTCCGAATCGAGCGCCGAAGTGGCTTCGTCCAGGATCAGCACCGGCGCGTTCTTCAGCAGCGCGCGCGCGATCGCCAGGCGCTGGCGCTGGCCGCCCGACAGGCGCAGGCCGTTCTCGCCGATCAGCGTGCCGAGGCCCTCCGGCGTGGCGCCGATGAATTCCATGGCGTGCGCGGCCTCGGCCGCCGCGATCACCTCGGCCTCCGAGACCCCGCTCATGCGGCCGTAGGCGATGTTGGCACGGATCGAGTCGTTGAACAGCACCACTTCCTGCGACACGAGCGCGATGTTGCCGCGCAGGCTCTCCAGCGTCAGGTCCTGGATGTCCTGCCCGTCGAGCAGGATGCGGCCGCCGGCAGGCGAGTAAAAGCGCGGCAGCAGGTTGACCAGCGTGGTCTTGCCGCCGCCCGAAGGTCCCACCAGCGCGACGGTCTCGCCGGGACGCACGGCGAAGCTGACCCCGGACAGCGCGGCTTCGCTGCGCGTCGCGTAGGTGAAGCTCACGTCCTCGTAGCGCACTTCGCCGCGCGCGCGCTCGAGCCGCAGCGTGCCGCGGTCCTCCTCGATGGGCGCGTCGATCAGGCCGAACACGCTTTCGGCCGCCGCCAGTCCGCGCTGCAGCGGCGCGTTGACGTCGGTCAGGCGCTTGAGCGGCGCGAGCAGCATCAGCATCGCCGTGATGAACGAGGCGAATTCGCCCACCGTGGCGCGGCTGGCGAGCGAGTCCTCGAGCGCGATGTAAATGATGATGGCGAGCGCGAACGAGGCGAGGATCTGCGTCATCGGCACCGTCGCCGCCGCGGGAATCGTCTGCCGCATGTTGTAGCCGCGCAGCGTCTGGTTGGCACGCGCGAAGCGCCTCGCCTCGTAGTCCTGGCCGCCGAAGATCTTGACCACGCGCTGGCACTCGATGGTTTCCTGCAGCACCTGCACCAGCTCGCCCATCGCGTGCTGCGCTTCGCGCGCCATGCGCCGCAGGCGCCGCGAGAACAGGCGCACCACGAGCGCGATCGCCGGGCCCACCGCGAGCGCGATCAGGGTGAGCTTCCAGTTGAGGTAGAACAGCCACCCCAGCAGGCCGATGACCGCGATCGAATCCTTCACCACCACCGTGAGCACGCTGGTCGCGGCCGAGGTGACGCCGCCGACGTCGTAGGCGATGCGCGACAGCAGCACGCCCGAGCTGTGGTCGTCGAAAAAGCGCGTCGGCAGGCGCACCAGGCGCTCGAACATCGCCGCGCGCAGGTCGAGAATGACGCGGTTGCCGACCCAGGCCAGCAGGTAGGACGAGACGAAGCTGAGTAGGCCGCGCGCGAGGAAAATCGCCACCAGCGCGGCGGCGAACCAGTGCGCGGGCAGGGCGGGCGCCTGGCCCCGGACGAAGCCGCCGTCGAGCAGCGGCTTCATCAGCGCCGGGAACAGCGGCTCGGTCGCGGCGGCCGCGATCATGCTGAGAATGGCGGCGCCGAAGGCCCTGGCGTGCGGCCGCACGTACGACAGCAACCGCAGGTAGAGCTCGCGGCTCGCGTTCGCCGTGCTCATGCCGCCGCGCCAGGCACGAGTCCCGCGTACAACTGCTGCAGCCCGCGCGCCATCGCCTCGATGCCGTAGGGTTCCGCACTTGCCCGCGCTGCAGTCTTCAGGTCGCGGTCATGCGCGCGCTCCGCGGCGCGTCGCATCAGCGCAGCGAGGCCGGGCGCGTCGGCTGGCTCGCAGAGCCAGCCGTTCTCGCCTTCGCGGAGCAGCTCTGCGGCGCCGCAGCGGCGGCTGACGATGATCGGCACACCCATGGCGAGCGCCTCGAGCGCGGCGTTGGGAAAAGGGTCGTAAAGGGTGGGAAGGATAAAGCAATCGGCTGCGGCGTAGAGCGGGCGCACGTCTTCGACGCCGCCGAGCAGCTGCACGCGCCCGGCGACGCCCAGCCGCCTGGCAAGCGCGGCAAAGCGCGGCGCCTCGCGATCGCGCCCCGCCACCACCAGCTGCGCCTGCGGCACCAGCGCCAGCGCGTGCAGCGCGGTGTCGAGCCCCTTGCGCGCGAAGCCCGAGCCCACGAACAGAAACCTGGCCCCGCCGCCGCGCTCCCCCGTTGCGGCGGCCGGGCGGAAATGCTCCAGGTCGACGCCGTTGTAGATCACCGGAAGCTTTTCCTGCGGCAGGCCGAAATGGCGCTGGATGTCGGCGCGCACCAGGTGCGAGTTGCAGATCACGGCGCGCAACGACGGGTGCGCGAACAGGCGGCGTTCGGCCTCGCACACGTAGCGGTGGTAGGGGTTGGCGCCGATCGCCAGGCGCTCGAGCGGCGAAGCCGCGGCCACGCGGTACTCGAGCCACTGACGGTGCACGCCGTCGCCCGCGCGGTACACGGCGCAGCCCGGGATGCGCTCGTGCGACTGCACCAGATCGAAGCGCTCGCGCTGCCACGCCGCGCGCGCGGCGCGCGCGAAGCCGGCGTCGCGCCAGAGGCTGCCGAGGTAAGGCGGATCGACGATCAGCACGCGCCGGCCGGGCGCCGCGTTCCAGCGGCGCGTGATAAGCGTCACCTCGGCACCGGCACGCTCCAGCGCCGCGAGCGCGCGCTCGACGAAGCGCTCGGCGCCGCCATAGGGGTTATAGCGCTGCCGGACGAGCGCGATCCGCACTCAGTGCGCCCGCATCGGCAGACACCGGAGGGTGTCCTGCAGCATGCGCGCAAGATACACCAGCGCGTCCGCTGCCGCCGCGCGCGGCCGGTGCTCAGTCGAGGCGCCAGGCGAGCGTGCCGTAGAGCGCGCGCCCCGGCGCGGGGAAGGCACTGAAGCTGTCGGCGAAATTCCACACGCCATAGCTGTAGTACTTGCGGTCAAAGAGATTGCTCACCTCGAGCGCGAGCTCCACGCCGCCGACGCGATGCTCGAGCTTGATGCCCGCAAGCACGTAGCCGGGCTGCAGCCTGGAGAACGTGTTCGCCTGGTCATTGTCGTAGCGCTGCCGGCCGACCCAGCGCAGGCTCGCGTTGGCGCGGCTGTGCGGCGCAAATTGCCACGACGCCACGGCGGCGGCGATCGCGCTCGGCACCAGCGGCACGTCGCGGCCCGAGACGTCGATGCCGGCGTAGCTGCCGGAGCGGAAACGCGCTTCCAGCAGTGCCAGCGCCGCATTCAGTTCGAGGGCCGGCGCTGCCCGCCAGGCTACCTCGAGTTCGAGGCCGCGCCGCTCGGTCGGCGACAGATTGATGTTGGCGAACACCAGCGGGCTGAAATAGATCTCATTGCGCAGGCGCATCGCGTAAGCGGCAGCGCGCGCGCGCAGCCCCGCGCGCTCGTACTGGGCGCCCAGCTCGACGGCACGCGCCGTCTGCGGCTCGAGCAGATGCTCGGCGCACGGCGGGAAGAAGCAGGCGTTGTCGTCGAAGTTGGCGACGCGAAAACTCCGGCCCGCGCGTGCGTAACCCCACCAGCCGTTGCCGATGCCGTGCCGCGCCGCAAGTTCATAGGCCTGCAGCGTGCGCCTCGCGCTGCGGTCGTCGGCCGGAAACACCTGCTCGGCGAGGCGGTCGCGGTGGCGCTGCACCCGCGCGCCGCCGACGATGCGCGTCGCCGGCGCCACCCAGAAGCTGCCTTGCGCGTAGAGCGCAGCGTTGCTCAGTTCGCCGGCGCGCTGTGAAAACGGCGCTCCGATCGCTGCGGGACTGGCCGCGCTGCGCGTGGCGTAGTCCCAGCGCTCGAAATCGGCGCCGAGCACGATTTCGTGGCCGCGCCCGAGGGCGTCGAAGGCGAACTTCGCGCGCGGCGCAAAGCTCCAGCTTTCGGCTCGCGTGTCGGTGTAGAAGCCGCCGAACAGCGCGAAAAACGCATTGGCGCGCCGATCGCGGTAGGCCAGGTCGGCGGAGAGTTCATGGCGGCCGGACCGCCAGGCGCCGCCGAGCACGACCTGCCCGCCGTGGCGCCGGCTGTAATCGTCCGGGGTCAGCGTCTGCCGCGGGTCGGCGGCGATCTGCGCTTCGGTGAGAGACCCCGGCAGGCGCAGTGTCTGCTCCTCGTAGCCGAAGCGCAGATAGGCGCGGGCGTCGCCGCCTTGCGCGTCGAGGTTGGCCGCGAAATTGGTCTGCTGGTAGCGGTTGTTGCGCCGGTAGCCCTCGGTGTCTTCATCCGAGAGCGCGAGCGACAGGCCGAGTCGGTCGCCCTGCCGCGCGAGGCCGGCGCGCAGCTCGCGCGTGCCGTAGCCGCCCGCGCGTCCCAGCGCATAACCGCTCAGCTCCCCCGTGCGCGGCCGCCGCGTAATGATATTGATGGTGCCGCCGCTCGCACCGCCGCCGTACAGGACGGCACCGCCGCCGCGCAGGATCTCGATGCGCTCGATCGCTTCGAGCGGAATGCGGCTCAACTGCGCCGGCAGCTGCTCGTTTTCCGAGATGCGCACGCCGTC
Source organism: Betaproteobacteria bacterium (assembly GCA_004298295.1). Taxonomy (GTDB): domain Bacteria; phylum Pseudomonadota; class Gammaproteobacteria; order Burkholderiales; family SG8-39; genus 2-02-FULL-66-14. Next base: position 10,989 of record SCUH01000193.1, read on the forward strand.
CAGCAGCACGAGCGTATTCTGGTCGCCGGTGGCGCCGAAGCCGCGCAGATCGATCTGCGCATTCGGCGTGCCGGCGTTGTCCCGGATCTGCAGCAATCCCGACTGCGCGAGGATTTCGGCGAGGTTCGACGAGGCACTCCGGCGCAGGTCGGCGGCGGTGATCACGGTGACGCCGATGGGCAGTTCGCGCCGCGTGTCGGGAAATCGCGTTGCGGTGATGATGACGGCGTCTTCGGCCTGCGCGTGCGCGGCCGGCGCGGCAAGGATGGCAACCGCGGTGCAGCAAGAGGCAATGGGTCGGCGCATCGAATTCTCCCCGGCGTCGTCCCCGACGCCCGAACAAGGGTTGAAGGAAGCGCGGCAAGGCCGGTCTCCGGACTCGCGAGTGACGGATGGCGTCCGCCTGGCGCACGGCCTTCCCGCGAAGCCAAAACGCTTCGCAGTGGCCGGGGTGTGCGCCGCCTCGCTTACCGTTGCGGGGGCAGTACAGGGATAGCGGCGCCGAAAAGACCCTCGCCGCGCACCTGTTTCCCGTTTCATCCCGCGGGAACGGAACTCCCGGCGGGACACCTTGCAGCGTGCAGCGCCGATATTATAGGGGCGCCATGCGCAAAACGTTGATCGCCATCATCCTTGGCACGAGCATTGCCGCGAGCGCCGAAGTGAGCGTCCGCGACGACTACCGGAACCGGATCACGCTGCAGGAGCCGGCGCACCGCATCGTGAGCCTGGCACCGCACCTCACCGAACTGCTCTACGCCGCAGGGGCGGGCGATCGCCTGGTCGGCGCGATCGAGCACAGCGACTACCCGGAGGCGGCCAGAAGACTGCCCCGCGTCGGCAGCGAAACCGGCATCAATCTGGAGGCCGTGCTGCGCCTGAAGCCCGATCTGGTGGCCGCGTGGCCGAATGCCGGCAGCCGCAGGCAGATCGAGCGCCTCGCCGCGCTCGGCATCCCGGTGTATCGGTCCGAGCCGCGCGAGCTGGACGACATCGCAGTCACGCTGCAGGCGCTCGGCGAGCTTGCGGGAACCCGCGCCGCGGCCGAAGCGGCGGCGAAAGCCTTCCGCGCGCGTGCCGCCCGACTGGAGCGGGAGCATTCGGCCAAGCCCAGGCTGCGCGTGTTCTACCAGGTCTGGGACCGCCCGCTCATGACCGTCAACGGCGCGCACCTGATCAGCAAGGTGATCCGGCTGTGTGGCGGCGAGAACGTGTTCGCGGCGCTGCCGGTCATTGCGCCGCCGATCGACCGGGAGGCGGTGCTGCGCGCCGACCCCGAGGTGATCATCGCGAGCGGCGCCGACGGGCGCCGCCCGGCCTGGCTCGACGATTGGAAGGCGTTTTCGCAGCTGAGCGCGGTCAGGCGGGGCAGCCTCCACGCCGTGCCGCCGGAGTTGATGCAGCGCCACACGCCGCGCATTCTGGAAGGGGCCGAGCGCCTGTGCGCGCTCTTCGATCAGGCCCGCGCCAGGCGCTAGCGCAAGGTCAGGAAACACTTTCAGATTCGGGTGCTATTTCTTGACCTTGCGGCAGAATTGCAAGATATTGTGCGACCGTGGAAGCCGAGTTCGCATCGCTCGAAGCCAAGGTGGCGCAGTTCGTCAGCCTGTGCGAGCGGCTTCGCGGCGAGAACGTCGAGCTGCGCCAGCAGCTCGCCGCTGCGCAGCAGGAAAGCCACCGCCTGAACGACCGCATCGACTCCGCCAGGGCAAGGCTCGAGCAGCTCATTGCCCGACTGCCGGATTGAGCCCATGCCGACGGGCGCCAAGTCCCTCGAAGTCAACATCTTCGGCCGCAGCTACAAGGTGGCCTGCGAGGACAGCGAGCGCGAAGCGCTGCTGCAGGCGGTGGCCTACCTCGACGCCAAGATGAACGACGTGCGCAAGTCCGGCAAGGTTTCCGGCACCGAGCGCATCGCGGTCATGGTCGCGCTCAACATGGCGCACGAGCTGCTCGCGACAAAGCTGGGCACCGGCCTGGACGTCGGTCAGGCGAAACGCCGCATCGCCGCCATCGAGTCGAAGCTGGACGCGGCGCTCGCCGGCCAGGAAAAACTCTTCTAGCGGTACAATTCCCCGCCCCCTGCCGTGCGCGACACGGGCCTTATTTTTCCGAACCGATAGCTTCCTGAGGTTGCGGATCCAAGGGTCACTGTTGTGATCGTCCCACGCCTGGCGTGCCGGATGAACCTGATGTGACCGGTACGCAACCACCCTGTTTGGCAGGGTTCGGGAGCCGGGTCCACCGGCATGCGCGGGGGGCACCACCGAGGCAACCACGACGCGCTGCAAAGCGGCAGTCGCTGCCGCATTGCAGCGCCAACGTTTGGGAAAGACGGAGCGGTGAATTACTGGCTGATGAAATCCGAGCCGGACGATTGCTCGATCGAGGACGCGCTGGCGGCGCCCGGCGCCACCGTGCCGTGGAGCGGCGTACGCAATTACCAGGCGCGCAACTTCATGCGCGACGCCATGCGCCTGGGCGACGGCGTCCTGTTTTTCCATTCGAGCTGCAAGGCGCCGGGCATCGCGGGGCTGGCGGAGGTCGCCTCGGCGCCCTATCCGGACGCGAGCCAGTTCGATCGCAAGAGCCCCTACTACGACCCCAAATCGACGCGTGCTGCGCCGCGCTGGGTCAACGTCGACGTGCACGCCCTGCGCAAGACGCGCCTCGTCGGCCTGTCCGAGCTGCGCCGCCAGCGTGCGCTCGCGAACATGTGGGTCCTGCGGCCCGGCAATCGCCTCTCGATCACGCCGGTGAGCGCGGCCGAATGGCGCACCATCACCGCTAAACTGCTGGCGTGAGCCCGCTCGAAAACGACACGCTGCTGCGCGCGCTGGCGCGCGAGCCGACCGATTACACGCCGCTGTGGCTGATGCGGCAGGCCGGCCGTTACCTGCCGGAATACAACGCGTTGCGCGCGCGTGCCGGCAGCTTTCTCGCGCTCGCCAAGACCCCGGCGCTCGCCTGCGAGGTCACGCTGCAGCCGCTGGAGCGGTTTCCGCTCGACGCGGCGATCCTGTTTTCGGACATCCTGACGGTGCCCGATGCGATGGGGCTCGGGCTGTATTTTGCGGAAGGCGAAGGACCTCGCTTCGAGCACCCCTTGCGCGACGAAGCGGCGATCCGCCGGCTCGCGGCGCCGGATCCGGGGGCTGAACTGAACTATGTGCTCGAGGCCGTGCGGCAGATCCGCCGCGCACTCGCCGGCCGCGTGCCGCTGATCGGTTTTTCCGGCAGTCCGTACACGCTCGCCTGCTACATGGTCGAAGGATCCGGCAGCTCGGATTTTCCGGCGCTGAAGAAAATGCTCTTCGCACGCCCGGATCTGCTGCACCACCTCCTGGCAATCAATGCGCAGGCGGTCGCGGCCTACCTCAATGCCCAGATCGAAGCGGGCGCGCAAGCGGTGATGATTTTCGATACCTGGGGCGGCAATCTGTCTGCGGCAGGCTACGAGGAGTATTCGCTCGCTTACGCGCGCCGGGTTCTCGCAGCTCTGACGCGCCGGCACGATGGCCGCACGGTGCCCGCGATCCTGTTCACCAAGGGCGGCGGGCAATGGCTCGACGCCATGGCGGCGAGCGGCTTCGATGCGATCGGCCTGGACTGGACCGCGGACGCGGCGCAGGCGCGCCACCGCGTCGGTGCGCGCGTCGCCTTGCAGGGCAATCTCGACCCTGCAGCGCTTTACGCGCCGCCGGAGCGCGTGCGCGCCGAAGCGCGGCGTGTCCTCGATGCCTTCGGCCCGAGCCCGGGACACGTATTCAATCTCGGCCACGG
>SCUH01000194.1 GCA_004298295.1 Betaproteobacteria bacterium
CTTGCCGTGGTCACGCCGGCGCGCGGTTTTGCGCTGCGGCGGCTGATCGCGGCACGCATGGTTGCGCCGCGGCTCGCTCTGGTCGGGGACGCGGCGCATGTCGTGCACCCGCTCGCTGGCCAGGGCGCGAACCTGGGCTTCCAGGATGCGCGCGAACTGGCACTGGTGCTCGCGGCACGCGGGCCGTACCGCGATCCCGGCGATCTGCGGCTGCTGCGCCGCTACGAGCGCGCGCGCGCCGAAGCTATACTCGCGATGCGCGGTGCAGTGCACGGGCTGTACTGGCTGTTCGATGTGCGCAGCGCGCCGCTGGCGTGGCTGCGCAATGCGGGTCTCAACCTGACCAACCGCCTCTCCGTCATGAAAAACGTGCTCATGCGGCAGGCCATGAATTGAGGGTGCGGATGACAAGAGGGTTGCTCTTACTGGCCGCGTTCGCGGTGCTGTCGGCGCACGCCGACGAGGCTGCGATCCGGCAGGTGATCGAGGCGAAGCTGGGTGGCGCCAAGGTCGAAGGCGTGCAGGCGACTCCGGTGCCGGGAATCTTCGAAGTCCGGTACCGCGGCGCCGACGGCCCGCGCATCGTCTATACCGATGCGCAGGCGCAGCACATCTTCGTCGGCGAGATCATCGACGCCCGCACCGAGCGCAACCTGACCGAAGAGCGGCTGCGCAAGGCCTCGGCGATCAACATGGAATCCCTGCCGTACGACCTGGCAGTCAAGGTGCAGCGCGGCAACGGCAAGCGCACGCTGGTCGTGTTTTCGGATCCGTACTGTCCCGCCTGCTTCGAGTTCGAGAAAACGCTCGCGCGCGTCGACGACATCACCATCCATTACTTCATGTATCCGGTGATCCGGCCCGAGCTGGCGGACCACTCCCGGGCCGTCTGGTGCGCCGCCGACCGGGCGAAGGCCTGGCTCGATCTGGCGCAGCGGCGCAAGCCGCCGGCGGCCGGTCCCGGTTGCGAGACGCCGATCGACAAGATCCTCGCCTTCGGCGGCAAGCTGGGGATCCGTTCGACGCCGACGATATTCTTCGCCAACGGCGAGCGCGTGCGCGGCGGCGTGAACGCCGTGCAGCTGCGCAGCCTGCTCGACGAAGCGACGGCGCAGAAATCCAAGAAGTAATCTCGGAGATTCAAAACCCGCGCCGCCGCGAACGAATCGAGCGTCGGCGGGAAAACCGAAGCCTTGCGCGACTAGCGCGGCAGCGCCGCCCCGCGAGGCCATAGCAGCCACAGGCGCCCCTGCTGGCGCATGCGGCCTGCCTGCAAGCCGGCCTGCTCGCCGCTGCCCCAGAAGAAATCGGCGCGCACGGCGCCGCGAATGGCACCGCCGGTGTCCTGCGCCATCACGAGCCGCTCCAGCGGGCGCGCCGACAGCGGGAACGTGGTGGCGAGATACACCGGCGCGCCGAGCGGCACGAACCGCGCATCGACCGCGATCGAGTAGCCCGCGCTGAGCGGCGCACCGAGCGCGCCGAGCGGGTCGCCCTCCGGCGCGAGCTCGCGAAAGAACACGTAGCTCGCGTTGACGTTGAGCGCGTCCTGCAGCTTGGCCGGATTGGCGAGCGCCCAGGCCTTGATCCCCTGCATCGAGGCCTGCTCGAGCTTCAGTTCGCCGCGTTCCACGAGGTACCGGCCGAGCGAGCGGTAGGGATGCCCGTTCTGGTCCGCGTAGCCGACGCGCAAACGAGCGCCGGAGTCGAGCCGGATCTGCCCGGATCCCTGGATCTGCAGGAAGAAAAGCGCCACCGGATCCTGCAGCCACGCCAGGACCGGTGCCGAAAATCGCGGGTTGGCGCCGTCGATGTCGGCCCGCGACCAGTAGGGCACGAGCCGGCGCCCGTCGATGCGGCCGCGCAGGCGCATGCTCCGCAGTTCGGGATACTGGCCCGCGAGATCGACCACCACCAGATCATCGGGCACGCCGTAGATCGCGTAGCGGTGGGTGGCGCTCGGCGTGCGGCTGCCATCGAGGACGGGTTCGTAGTAGCCGGTCACCAGTCCTTCGGTCGTGCCGTCGGGCGCAACGATCGAGAACGCGCTGAACGCGGTCTCGAAGAACTCGCGCGCGGCGCTCGCGTCACCCGCCGGCACGGCAACCGCAGCTTCACAGGCGCCACGCAGCGCATGGCTCGGCCGAAGCTTGGCGCAGCCGCGGATGAACGCCTGCAGGCTCAGCGCGTGCGCGGCGTCCTGCCAGCCGGCCAGGGCGCTGAATTCCACCGGCTCGTAGCGTGCTTCGCGCGGGGTCGGCGGCACGACCGGCGGGCAGGCCGCGCACGCCGGGCATGCCGGGCAGACTGGCGCGCGTTCCGTCGGCGCCGGCAGTTGCTGGCAGGCGCTCGTCAGTACAATCGCACCGAGACCGGAGATCAGCGCGCGCACGATGTGGGTCATATTGCTCGAGATGGCAGTCGTACTGGCGATCGCCGCGCTGATCGTGTGGTGGACCTGGCCGCGCAAGCGCAAGGACGATTAGACCGGCTGGCGCGCAGGCCTCAGTCAGTGCAGCACGCGCGGCACCGACAGCGTGAATTCGGGAATTTCGGCGTCAAAGCGCGTGCCGTCCTCGGCCACCATCTGGTAGCTGCCGCGCATCGTGCCGACCGGCGTCGCGATCGCGGTGCCGCTGCTGTACTCGTGGCTCTGGCCCGGGCGCAGCACCGGCTGCGCGCCGACCACACCCAGGCCGCGCACTTCCTGCACGCGGCCCTGCGCGTCGGTGATGATCCAGTGGCGGCTGATGAGCTGCGCCGTGACGTTGCCCGAGTTCCGGATGGTGATCGTATAGGCGAAAACGTAATGGCCGGCAGCCTCGTCCGACTGTTCCGCGAGGTACCGGGTGCTCGCGCTGACGGCGATCTGGTAGCGCTTTTCCTGCACCATAGAGGCCGGCCGGCGCGGCGACGCGACCTGCCACCGCGCGTGGCTTTCGGAAAAAGCGCATTGTAAACTGCCCGCGCCATGACGTTCCGCATCGCCCCTTCGATTCTGTCCGCCGATTTCGCGCGCCTCGGCGAGGAAGTCCGTGCGATCGAGGCCGCTGGCGCGGATCTGGTCCATTTCGACGTCATGGACAACCATTACGTGCCGAACCTGACGGTCGGTCCGCTTGTCTGCAGCGCGATCCGGCCGCACGTCAAGCTGCCGATCGACGTCCACCTGATGGTGAAGCCGGTGGACCGCCTCGTGGCGGACTTCGCCAAGGCGGGCGCCAACCTGATCAGTTTTCATCCCGAGGCCTCCGAGCACGTCGATCGCACCATCGGCCTGATCCGCGAGTGCGGCTGCAAGGCGGGACTGGCGTTCAATCCGGCGACGCCATTGAACCATCTGGATCACACCCTCGAAAAGCTCGACCTGGTGCTGCTGATGTCGGTCAATCCCGGGTTCGGCGGCCAGCAATTCATCGCCTCGGTGCTGGTGAAGATTGCCGAGGTGCGCCGCCGCATCGCGCGCTGCGGGCGCGACGTCTGGCTCGAGGTGGACGGCGGCATCAAGACCGACAACATCGCCGCGGTCGCGGCGGCCGGCGCCGATACCTTCGTCGCCGGTTCGGCGATCTTCGGCTCGGCCGATTACCGGGCGACGATCCGCGAGATGCGCGCGCGGCTCGCCATGGTATAGTTTGCGGCATCGTGAACGTCTTCCGCATTCGGCCTGCAATCCCCCTCCGGCACAGCTGGCGCCCCTGGCGCCGCTAGCTGACAGCGCGCCCCCGCGCGGCACGGGCGGCCCGCCGAATCCCTGGCCGCATTTCGCAGTTCCCCGTGGTCTGATCCGTGCTGGAGCGTTCGATTCATGACTGAGCCCGATTTCCTCAAGCTCGCCTCGCAGGGATTCACACGCGCGCCGGTGATCGCCGAGGCGCGCGCCGATCTGTACACCCCGCTCGCGGTCTACCTCAAGCTGGCGCACGGCCCGCATTCCTACCTGCTCGAGTCGGTGGTGGGCGGCGAGCGCTTCGGGCGCTACTCGTTCATCGGGCTCGCCTGTGCCGAGCGGCTCGAAGCGCGCAACGGCGTGGTGCGCCGGCTGCTGCGCGATGCGCGCGGCAGCGACGTCTGCCTGGAGCGGGCCGAAGGCGCCGACCCGTTCGAATTCGCGCGCGCCTGGCTGAAACGCCAGCAGGTCGCGCCGGTGCCCGCGGAGTTGCGCTTCGGCGGCGGACTGGTCGGCTACTTCGGCTATGAAACCGTGCGCCACGTCGAGCCACGCGCCTTGCAGGGCAGCAAGCCGGACGCCCTCGGCACGCCCGACATGCTGCTGCTGGTGTCCGATGAGCTGGCGGTGGTCGACAACCTGCGCGGCAAGCTCTATCTGGTGGTGTACGCCGATCCGCGGGAGCCGGGTGCGTACCGCGCGGCCCGCGACCGGCTGGAGCAGCTGCGCGCGCGGCTCGCCGCGCCGCTGCCCGAGGCGATGCTTCTGGCGCCCGCCGCACAAGCCCCGGCGATGGGTCCGGCACCGGTGACGCGCTCGTTCACCGAAGAACAGTTCCTCGGCGCGGTGCGTCGGGCGAAGGAATACGTCCATGCGGGTGACTGCATGCAGGTCCAGATTTCACAGCGCAGCTCGCGCCCGTTTGCGGCGCCGCCCCTGGAGCTGTACCGCGCCCTGCGAGGGCTGAATCCCTCGCCCTACATGTTCTATTTCGATTTCGGCGACCACCACGTGATCGGCGCCTCGCCCGAGATCATGGTCCGCCTGGCCGGCGAAACGATCACGCTGCGCCCGATCGCGGGCACCCGGCCGCGTGGCGCGACCCCCGAGGACGACGCGCGCATCGCCGATGAGCTGCTGGCCGATCCCAAGGAGCGCGCC
>SCUH01000001.1 GCA_004298295.1 Betaproteobacteria bacterium
TCCCGGGCACCGGCGTGGGGCTCGCGATCGTGCGCCGCGTCGTGTCGCGGCACGGCGGGCGGGTGTGGGCCGAAGGGCGGCCGGGCGAAGGCGCGTGCTTCGGCTTCGCGCTGCCGAAGGACGAGAGGGTACAGCATGGCTGAGCCCCGGACGGCACCGGCTGTGGGCCTGGATTCGCGTCGCGGCTGGCGCCTGGGGCGCACGATGTTGGATTTGCGCCTGCGCCTGGTGCTGCTGGTATTGCTCGCGTTCGGACCACCCGCGGCGCTGCTCGTCACGTCGGAATTGCAGTGGCGCCGGGATGAGCTCGGTAACGCGAGGCGCGAGTTGATGCGCGCAGCCGCGCTGGCGGGGGCGGAATTCGACGCACGCTTGAAGTCGGCGCGACTGCTGCTCGCGGGCCTGGCGAACGTTGCCGCGGTTCGCGACGCGCAGGAGCCCCGCTGTTCCGCGTTGCTGGGCGAGCTGCTCGCCCAGGGCGCCGGTCTGGGCGGACTGTTCGTGCTTGACCTGACCGGCCGGACGCTGTGCTCGGCGACGCCCGGCCCGCGAGGCTTGAGCTTCGCCGATCGCGACTATTTCAGGGAAACCATCGCGCGACGCGCGCCAACGGTCGGCATGCCGCTGCTCGCGCGGCCGGACGGGAGGACGTTGCTCGGCCTGGGCCATCCGCTGCACGGCGACGACGGCGAGCTGCGCGGGGTGCTGGTCACGTCGCTCGACCTGGCGGCGTTTGCCGAGCACCTCGCTGCGGTGTACCCCTTGGCCGGTGCGGCGGTCACGCTGATCGGCGCCCGCGGGGAAATCCTGTTTCGATACCCCGACGGCGAGCGCTGGCTGGGGCAACGGCTGCCCGATGCGGCGCTCGTGCGTACTGCGCTCGCGAGCACGCTGGGCACGGCGGCGGAGGTCCGGGGTCTGGACGCCGTCGATCGCATTTATGCGCTGGCGCCGCTCGCTACCGAAACGGGGCATGCGTTGCGCTTGGCGCTGGGCGTGGCGCGAAGCGGCATCGACGGGCCGGTGAACGAGATCATGCGGGGCGATTTCGCGGCGATCGCGCTGCTCGCGGTGCTGACGCTTGCCGCCGCGTTGTGGATTGCGGAGCGCAGCGTGCATGCGCCGGCGCGGCGCGTTCTCGACCTGGAGCACGCGGAGCGTGCGCGCGTGCTGTCCGAGCTTGCCGCGCGCGAAGGGCGCATGCAGCTTCAGGCGGCCGCGCTTTCGGCGGCCGCCAACGGCATCGTCATCACCGACCGCGACGGCACGATCCGGTGGGTCAATGAAGCTTTCAGCCGGCTCACGGGCTACTCCGCCGGCGAAGCGATCGGCAGCAACCCGCGTATCCTGAAATCGGGCGTGCACAAGGCGGAGTTCTACGCCGCCCTGTACCGCACCGTGCTGTCCGGCGAAGTGTGGCGCGGCGAGGTGGTCAATCGCCGCAAGGACGGCAGCCGCTACACCGAGGACCAGACGATCACGCCGGTACGCAGCGATCGCGGCGAGATCACGCACTTCATCGCGATCAAGCAGGACGTGAGCGAGCGCA
>SCUH01000019.1 GCA_004298295.1 Betaproteobacteria bacterium
AGTTCAAACCTTCCAATCCGCAGGCTCGCGAGGAGCGTTGCGGGTCAAGTTGCAAAAAAGGCGGCGGCGCCTCAGGCGCCCCCGCCCGCCGGGTTCCCTTCCCGATACCAGCGCACGACCCGGGCCACGACCTGGTCGATGCTCAGTTCCGAGGATTCCAGCTGCCTGGCGTCCGGCGCTGCCGCGAGCGGTGCAACCGCCCGGGCCGAGTCGCGCGCGTCGCGCTCTGCGAGGTCTCGGGAAAGGGCCGCGAGATTAGCATGTATTCCTTTGTCTATCAACTGCTTATACCGCCTGCGCGCGCGCTCCTCGACGCTCGCCGTGAGGAACACCTTGAGCGCTGCGTCGGGGAACACCACCGTGCCCATGTCGCGACCTTCGGCGACCAGCCCGGGCGGTCGCCGGAAGGCGCGCTGGCGCCCGAGCAGCGCGGTCCGCACTGCGGGATGCCTTGCGACTTCCGAGGCCCGCGTGCCGCTCGATTCCTCGAGCAGCGCGGCCGACACCTCTTCGCCCGCGAGGAAGATGCCGTCATCCTCGAACCGGACGTCGAGCGCGGCGGCCACGCGCGCCAGGCCCGGTTCGTCATCCGAGGACACGCCCCGGTGCCGGCTCGCCAATCCGACCAGCCGATAAAGCGCGCCGCTTTCGAGGAGGCGAAAACCGAGCGCCGCGGCGACGCGCCGAGCGACGGTGCCCTTGCCGGAGGCAGAGGGACCGTCGATGGCGATGACCGGGGCTGGCACGTTAAGTGGCAATTCGCGATTTTCCTGGACGCAGCCGTTTTCTATCTGCGCTTCGACCCACGCAGCACCAACGGTTCGCCTTTCCAATGGACCATCCCACGCAAGGCAAGAACGTCGCTATAGGCCTTCTTCCGGATCAGCAAACGCAGGCCCTCCTCGACCGCCGCGGGCTTCGTCTTAAAACCGCCAGCTCGCATCGCCTCCGCAAGAAGCCTGTCGTCGATCTCGATGTCAGTCCGCATGGTTGCGCCCGTAGACAAGGGCAATGATATCGAGACATCGGCTGATGGTCTAAAGCGCACTGGGTCCCTGCCACCGGAGTATTCTGCGCACCGGGGGAGATCGCCATTTGAAACGCCGCACCGTTCTTCAGCTCGCCGTCGTAACGCTCGTTTGCGTGTGTTCGGCGAGACTATCCAGCCTGCGGAAAGCTTCAAGGCGGTGACGTACTTCATGGCTGGCGACCTTGTGCGGCTCGGGCGCGCACTGCGAAATGCCTTGATCGCCGCTGCGGCCGGCGTTGCAGACCCGCCAGGAGTGACGCCCCGCTCCCGGTAGCACGCCATCCCAGGGTAACGCCGGAATCAGATCCCATCTGATATACTTGCGGCATGAAAACCCTGACCGTCACCGAAGTGGCCCGGAATTTCAGCAGCGTGCTGGACGGCGTCGAACGCGAGCAGGAAGAAGTAGTGCTGGTTCGCAATCATCGCCAGATTGCCCGCCTGGTGCCGGAACCGCCGGCGCGCAACGCCCTTGAAGTCCTCGGCGACCTGTACCGCACGCTCGACGACGCAACCGCCAGCGCGCTCGCCGAGGCAATGGGCGCGGCAAGGAAGAGCAAGCGCGGCACGCTCGGCGAGTTGCGCAATCCATGGGATTCCTGATCGATAGCAATCTGTGGATTGCCATCGAGCGGGGACGATTGGGCGCCGCCGATGTGCACGCCATAACCGGCCCGGCTCCGATCTATCTTTCGCCGGTCAATCTCGCAGAAATCCGCTTCGGCATCGAACGCATGACCGATGCGAAGCAAAAGCACAGGGCGATGGCAATGCTTCGCCGGATGAGACGCAAGCCCCTAATCCGCATCGGCGCCGAAACAGCCGAAGTGTTCGGCATGCTCGCCGCGGGACTGGCGAAATCCGGCCGCGGCCATGAATTCCGCGTCCAGGACCTTTGGCTCGCCGCCCAGGCCGTCGAGCGCAAGTTCACCCTGCTGACGGCAAACGCAAGGGACTTCAAGGATTTGCCGGGGTTGAAGTTCGCGGCGGTGAATCCGCCTGGTGCTTAGCGCACGATCGAGGCGAACGCGGCGAAGTAATCCGGAAACGTTTTCGCGACGCAGTCCGGGTCGTTGATCGTCACCGGGACGCCGCCGAGCGAGACGAGCGAAAAGCACATCGCCATGCGGTGATCGTCGTAGGTGTCGATCGCGACACCGGATTTCAGCTTTGCCGGAGTGACTTTCAGAAGATCCGGACCCTCCTCGACTTCGGCACCCAGTTTCCTCAACTCCCTTGCCATCGCCGCAATGCGATCAGTTTCCTTGACGCGCCAGCTCGCGATATTGCGCACCGTACACGGTCCGTCCGCGAACAGCGCCAGCACCGCGGCCGTCATCGCCGCGTCCGGGATGTGATTGAGATCGAGATCGAATGCTCGCAGCCGGCCGGCGCCCGCCGACACCTCGATCCAGTCTTCGCCCGCCGCCACCCTCGCGCCCATTTTCTCCAGCACCTCGGTAAAGCGGACGTCGCCCTGGATGCTGCCGCGGCCGACGCCTTCGACGCGCACCGGTCCGCCGCCGATTGCGCCGGCGGCGAGAAAATAGGAGGCCGACGAAGCATCGCCTTCCACGGTGATCGCGCCGGGGCTGCGATACGGTCCCGGCGGTACGTGGAATTCACGCCAGCCCTCGCGCGCGACCGCGACCCCGAAGCGCTGCATCAGCTTGAGCGTGATGTCGACGTACGGCTTGGAAATCAACCCGCCCTCGACTTCGATGCCACCGCCACCGGCGAGCGGCAGCGCCATCAGGAGCGCACTGAGGTATTGCGACGACACGTCGCCGCGCACCCTCGTCGACTGACCCGGGCGGACGTTTCCCGGATGGATCGCGAGCGGCGGAAAGCCCTCGCCCGCCAGGTACTCGATGCTCGCCCCCATCGCGCGCAGCGCGCTCACCAGATCGCCGATCGGCCGCTCGTGCATGCGCGGTGCGCCGGAGAGCCGATATTCGCCGCCGGACAGGGCGAGCGCCGCGGTGAGCGGACGGAACGCGGTGCCGGCATTGCCGAGAAACAGCGCCGCCTGCTTGACGGGAAACTCGCCGCGCACGCCCGGCACGTGCAGCACGCCGGGGGCCTCCACGACGCAGCGCACCCCCAGCCGTGACAGCGACTCCACCATGACGCGCGTGTCGTCGGCCTGAAGCAGGTCGCGCACCACGGTATCGCCTCCGGCGAGCGCGGCGAGCAGCAGGACGCGGTTGGAGATGCTCTTCGAGCCGGGCAGCTGTATCGTCCCCGCCGCGCGCGCGGCGGGCTTCAGCGCGAGCGATCTCACGGCTCGTAATCGCCCTTCAACCAGCGTTCGCGCGCCGCGCGCGCCGTGGCGAACACCCGTTCCAGCGCCGCAGCGTCGCCCCGCTCGATCATCGGCCGCAGCGCGGCGAGCTGGGCGCCGAAGCGCTCGATTTCCGCGAGCAGCGCCTCCCGGTTGGCGACGCAGATGTCGCGCCACATCTCCGGGTGGCTCGAGGCGATGCGCGTGAAATCGCGGAAGCCGCTCGCCGCGTAACCGAACAGCTGGGCCGCATTGCCGCGTTCGGCGATGTCGTGCACCAGCGCGTACGCCAGCAGGTGCGGCAGATGACTCACCGCGGCGAACACTGCGTCGTGTTCGCGCGGTGCCATCCGGAAGAGCCTCGCACCGCAGGCTTCCCAGGCCTGCTCGACTTGCGCCAGCGCCTGCGGCGAAGTTTCCGCCAGGGGCGTGAGCACGACGCGCTTGCCGCGGAACAGATCGGCCGTGGCGGCCATGGCGCCGCTGTGTTCGGCACCGGCAATCGGATGCGCGGGAACGAACTGCGCGAGCTTCGCGCCGAGCGCGGCGCGCGCCGCCGCGACCACGTCCTGTTTCGTGCTGCCGGCGTCGGTGACGACCGCCTTGGTCCCCAGCACGGGCTCGATCGCCGCGAGCACTTCGGGAACCTGCGCCACCGGCGTCGCCACGATGACCAGGTCCGCACCCTGCGCCGCCTGCGCCGCGTCCGCGGCGATTGCGTCGATCACGCCGCGCCGCAACGCGAGTTCGAGGTTGCCGGGACTGCGCCCTGCGCCGATCACCTGCCGGGCGAGCCCCGCAGAGCGCAGCGCGAGCGCGAATGAGCCGCCGATCAGGCCGACCCCGATCACGGCCAGCCGTTCGAACGGGATCATTCCTTCAGGCTGGCGGCGAGCGCAGCCAGGAATCTCTCGTTCTCGGCCTCGGTGCCCACAGTGACGCGCAGGTGCTCCGGCAGCTGGTAGCCGCCGCCCACGGGCCGCACGATCACGCCGCGCCTGAGCAGACGCTTGTAGATCTCCGCCGCGCGACCGACCCGGATCGTGATGAAATTGCCGTAGGAGGGAATCCACTCCAGGCCGAGCTGCTTCGCGCCCTGCTCGATCTGGCGCAGGCCCTGCAGGTTCTCGGCATAGCTGCGCGCGACGAACTCCATGTCGTCGAGGGCAGCGGCGGCGGCGGCGAGTGCGATGCTGTTGACGTTGAACGGCTGGCGCACGCGGTTCATGAGGTCGGCCACCGCGGCGTGCGCCAGCGCGTACCCGACGCGCAGGCCCGCCAGGCCATAGGCCTTGCTGAAGGTGCGCGTCACCACCAGGTTCGGCAGGCGCCGCAGCCACTTCACCGTGTCGGCGCGCAGGTCGGCGTGCAGGTACTCGTTGTAAGCCTCGTCGATGACCACCAGCACGCGCTCGGGCACGCGCCGCACGAACGCCTCGAGCCGTTCCGGCGACACGATCGTGCCGGTGGGATTGTTCGGATTGGCGATCCAGACCACCTGCGTGTCGGCTTCGATCGCGGCCGCCATGGCATCGAGGTCGTGGCCGTAATCCTTCGCCGGCACGGCGATGCTGCGCGCGCCGCGCGCCTGCGTGGCGAGCGGATACACGGCGAAGCAGTGCTGCGAAAACACCGCCGAGCGGCCGGGCCCGAGAAACGCGAGCGAGACCAGTTCGAGCACGTCGTTGGAGCCGTTGCCGAGGACGATCGAGGACGGCTCGACGCCATAGCGCCGCGAAAGCGCCTGCCTCAGCTCGAAGCCGCTGCCGTCCGGATAGCGCGCCAGATCGCGCAGCGTCGACTCGATCGCGGCGCGCGTGCGCGGCCCGATGCCGCGCGGGTTCTCGTTGGAGGCGAGCTTGACGATCTTCGCCTCGTCGAGACCCATTTCGCGCGCCAACTCGGAGATCGGTTTGCCCGGCTGGTACGGCGCGATCGAGCGCACGTACGCGGGCGAGAGGTCACAGAGATTCATGTTTCAGGCTACCGCCACGGGATAGGAACCCAGGACCTTGAGCAGCGGCGCGAGCTGCTCCAGCTCGGCGAGCGCCGCCGCGACCGGCGGGTCGCTGCGATGCCCCTCAAGGTCGACGAAAAAGTAATACTCCCACTGCCCGACGCGCGTCGGGCGCGATTCGATGCGCGTCATGCTGACGCCGTGTCTGGCGAGCGGCGTCAGCAGCGCGTGCACCGCCCCCGGCCGGTTCGGCGCCGACATCACCAGCGAGGTCGCGTCGCGCCCCGTGGGCGCCGGCGCTTGCGCTCCGAGCACCAGAAAGCGGGTGCGGTTGTTGGGATCGTCCTCGATATTCGATGCCATCACGGCGAGGCCGTAACGCTCGGCGGCGATCTCGGGTCCGATGGCGCAAGCCCCGGCCTCGTCCGCCGCGAGGCGCGCCGCTTCGCCGTTGCTCGCCGCCGGAATCCGTACCGCCCGCGGCAGGTGCGCGCCGAGCCAGAGGTGGCATTGCGCCAGCGACTGCGGATGCGAATACACGCGGCGCACGCCTTCGAGCGCCGCGCCGCCCTGGTCGTTGCGCCGCAGCAGGTGCTGGTGCACGCGCAGCGCGACCTCGCCGCAGATCTTCAGCGAAGTGCGCAGCAGCAGGTCGAGCGTGCGCCCCACCGCGCCCTCGGTCGAATTCTCCACGGGGACCACCGCGAACTGCGCGCCGCCCGATTCGGCGGCGCGGAACACGTCGTCGATCGAGGCGCAGGCTTCGGCCTCGACCGCGTGGCCGAACTGCTTGCGCAGCGCCATTTCGCTGAACGTGCCCTCCGGCCCGAGGTAGGCGACGCGAATGGCGGCCTCCAGGCTGCGGCAGGCCGACATCACCTCGCGAAACACCGCCGCGACGCGCTCGTCCGGCAGCGGGCCCGGATTGCGTGCCGTGACGCGGCGCAGGATTTCGCTCTCGCGTTCGGGCCGGTAGGCCGGCGCGCCCTGCTTCAGCGCGCCGATGCGCCGTGCCAGATCGGCGCGCCGGCCGAGCAGCGCGAGCAGTTCGTCGTCGAGCGCGTCGATTGCGTTGCGCAGCGGTCCGATCGCGTCGCTCATGTCGGACCGGCCGGGGCCGGGAGGTAGCGCACGGCCAGCACGCCCTCGATGCGACGCAGCTCTTCCAGCGCTTCGGCCGGTACCGCGCTGTCGACGTCGACCAGCGTGTAGGCCATCTCGCCGCGCGATTTGTTCAGCATGTTGCGGATGTTGATGCCGCGCCCTCCCATCGCCTGCGAAATGCGCGCCAGCATGTTCGGCACGTTGGCGTTGGCAATGGCGAGCCGGTAAGGCGACTCGCGCGCGATCACCGCGTCGGGAAAATTGACCGCGTTGCGCAGCGTGCCGTCCTCGAGATACTCGCGCACCTGGTCGACCACCATCACGGCGCAGTTGTCCTCGGCCTCGCGGGTCGAGGCTCCCAGATGGGGCAGCGCGACGACGCCCGGCTGATTGAGCAGGACCGGCGACGGGAAATCGGTCACGAAGCACTTCAGGCGGTGGCTGCGCAGCGCCTTCAGCACCGCTTGGTCCTCGACCACGCCGTCGCGCGAGAAATTGAGCAGGATCGCCCCGGGCCGCAGCAGCTCGACGCTCTTCGCATTGAGCAGATGGCGCGTCTTCGCGGAAAGCGGCACGTGCAGGGTGACGAAATGGCTCGCCCGCAGCACCTCGTCGATGGAGGCTGCGCGCCGCACCTGCGAGGACAGGCTCCAGGCGGCGTCCACGGTGATCTCCGGATCGAAGCCGAGCACGTGCATGCCGAGCCGGATCGCGGCATCGGCCACCAAGCTGCCGATCTTGCCCAGGCCGATGACGCCCAGCGTCTGGCCCGGCAGCTCGCTGCCGGCAAAGGTCGCCTTGCCCTTTTCGACCTGCTTGTCGAGGTCGGGCGCGGCCGCATCCAGGCCGCGCACGAACTCGAGCGCCGGCACCAGGTTGCGCGCCGCCATCAGCATCCCGGCGATCACCAGCTCCTTGACCGCATTGGCGTTGGCGCCGGGAGCGTTGAACACCGGCACGCCGATCTTCGAGAGTTCCGCCACCGGGATGTTGTTCACGCCCGCGCCGGCCCGGCCGACCGCCTTGACGTTGGGGCCGAAGTTCATGCCGTGCAGGTCCTGCGAGCGCACCAGCACGGCGTCCGGCGCCTTGGCGTCCTTGACGATCGCGTAGCGCTCCGGCGGCAGGCGCTTGAGGCCGATCTGGGCGATCTGGTTCAGCACCAGCACTTCGATCTTCTTCTCCACGCTCCTAGGCATGACGCTGTTCGAACTCCTTCAGGTACGCGACCAGGCGCTGCACGCCCTCGAGCGGCATCGCGTTGTAGATCGAGGCGCGCATGCCGCCGACCGAGCGGTGCCCCTTCAGCTGCACCATGCCGCGCTCGGCTGCGCCCTTGAGGAAGGCCTCGTCCAGCCTGGCGTCGGCCAGCGTGAAGGGCACGTTCATGCGCGAGCGGTCGCGCGGCTCGACCGGGTTGCGGTAAAAGCCGCTGGCATCGAGGCAATCATAGAGCAGCTTCGCCTTGCCGAGGTTGCGCCGCTCGATTTCCGCCAGG
The DNA here is from genome assembly GCA_004298295.1 of Betaproteobacteria bacterium. Lineage (GTDB taxonomy): Bacteria > Pseudomonadota > Gammaproteobacteria > Burkholderiales > SG8-39 > 2-02-FULL-66-14. Next base: position 7,874 of record SCUH01000019.1, read on the forward strand.
CCGCCGAGGCGCTTCAGCCACTTGAACACCAGGCCGGCGACGTAGATCGAGTAGGTCGCCGGGGTATTGAGCATCGACTCGGCGTCGGCCTGCAGCTTGTAGTCCATCACCGTGGGGGTGCCCTTCGCCGCCTTCCCGATCAGGTCCTCGCGCACGACGACGATGGTGAGCCCGGCGGGGCCGATGTTCTTCTGCGCGCCGGCGTAGATCAGGCCGAAGCGGGACACCTCGAGCGGGCGCGACAGCAGGTGCGACGAGGCGTCCGCCACCAGCGCCACGCTGCCGGTGTCCGGGACCCAGTGGAACTCGACGCCGCCGATGGTTTCATTGGAGCAGTAGTGCGCATAGGCCGCATCCGGTCGCACGCGCCACGCGCCTTGCGGCGGCGCATAGCGGAACTGGCGGTCTTCGGAGCTGGCGGCGATCGCCACGTCGCAGTGCGCTGCGGCCTCCTTCGCGGCCTTCTTGGACCACTCGCCGGTGATCACGTAGTCCGCCTTGCCCCGCCCCGCGAGCAGGTTCATCGGCACCTGGGCGAACTGCAGCGTCGCCCCGCCCTGCAGGAACAGCACCTTGTAGTTCGCCGGGATGGCGAGCAGCTCGCGCAGG
>SCUH01000195.1 GCA_004298295.1 Betaproteobacteria bacterium
TCCGCCACGGCCGGCGGCACGGCAGCGATGTCCAGCGCGTGAATGAAGCGGGCAAGCCCAGCGGTAACAGACATGTCGTCGTTTCCTATCGTCGCATTCGTCGTGCGCGGGATGCGCTGCACGACGCGCTGCGTCGATGGCAGAACTGCCCGTCAGTCGCCGCGCAGCGGTCATTACTGTAGCCGCAGGGATCGCCGCCCGGAGATACGATTTTCCTATGCTTGCTATTCGAAAAGCCGAGCGCCGCGCAGCGCTTGCGCGGCGGCGCTCAGGCCGGCGCGGGCTTGTGCACCAGGCGGTGCGCCGCGGCCTGGCGCTTCAAGTCCTCGATCACGGCGCGCGCCACCTGCGACAGCGGCTGCCGGCTGAGATGGATGAGGTAGAGATTCGCCTCCAGGTGCGGCTGGCTGATCGGATTGATGCACAGCCGCTCGGAACCGACGTCGCAAAGCACCGCGGTGAACGGCAGGATGGTCGCCCACGCCGTATGGGCGACGAAATCGATCATGCCGTGCACGGAATCCATTTCCATGATCCTGGCGACCTTGATCTCCTGGGTCCAGATGCGCCGCTCGATGTTGTGCCTGAGGATGTGATTGGGCGAGGGCATGACCAGATTCAGCGCCGGCAGCTCCGCCATGCGCACCGCCGCGCCGGGTGGCAGCCCGAGCGCCGGGCTGCTGACCAGGACCATCGTGTCGTCGGCGATCTTCGTGATTTCGATGCCCTCGTGCCTGGGCGGCTCCAGCACGACCGCGAAATCGATTTCCTGCTCCAGCACCGACTTCGCCAGCGGGTCGCTGAAGCCCTGGATGAGCTGGATTTCGACCATCGGGTGGGCTTCTACGAACTGCGGCAGGAACATCGGCAGCAGGCCGCGCACCACGGTCGGGATGAGCCCCATCTTCACTTTCCCAGCGAACTGCCCGCTCACCTCGGCCATTTCCAGCCGCGCGGCGTTGACCGAACGCAGAATCGCGATCGAGTAACGGTAGAAGCGCAGCCCCGCCGCCGTAGGCGTCACCCCGCTCACCGAGCGGTCGAATAGCGAATGCTCGAGGATCTGCTCCAGGTTGCGGATCTGGGCGCTGAGCGCGGGCTGCGAGCAATGCTCGCGCGCGGCGGCCTTGGAGAAGCTCGCCTCTTCGTACACCCCGACGAAATACTGCAGCTGGCGAATCGTTATAGGAATCATCGGCCTGCGGATTATCCACTTTTCCGATGCATTGCATAGGAAGACGGTATTTCCTTGCGCCGCGGAGGTTTCGGTAGCGTCGTGAACTTCGTCGCGGCGACGGCGGCCCGGTCTCTTCCCATTTCCTACGACCTCGTTTTCTGGCTGTCCCTGGCGCTCAAGCTACTGTTGACCGCCGGCATCGTCGTCACCGCCTCGGTCATCGTAGAGCGCGCCGGACCGCTCATCGGCGCGCTCGTCGTCACGCTGCCCGTCACGGTGTGGCCCGCCTACGTCTTCCTTTCGCTCGATCACGACGCAGCGTTCCTGCAGCAGAGCGCCCTGAGCGGCCTCGCCATCAACGCGGTCACCGCGGTGTTCATGCTGGTCTATCTCCTGCTTGCGCAGAAGCGGGGCCTGCTCCTCAGCCTGTGCGCCGCGATCGGCTGCTGGATCGGCCTGGCGTTTCTCGTCCGCTCGACCACCTGGAGCGTGGGCAGCGCCGGCCTGCTCAATCTGCTCGCCTATGCCGCCTGCATCCGGCTCGGCAACCGCTATCGCGAAGCGCCGGTGCCGCGCATGCCGCGGCAATGGTACGAACTGCCGCTGCGAACGCTGCTCGTCTGCGCCCTGATGGGAGCGGTCCTCGTGCTCAGCACCTTTGCCGGACCGGCCGCTACGGGCATCCTCACCGTCTATCCGATCTCGACCAGCTGCACCATGCTCATCCTGCACCCGCGGATCGGCGGGCGCGCGACCGCGGCCGTGATCGCCAACGGCCTGTGGGGCCTGCTCGGCATCGGCTGGGGGCTGTTCGCGCTTTGCGTCGCGATCCTGCCGCTCGGCACCGGAGTCGCGCTCGCACTGACGCTCGCGGTTCCCGTCTGCTGGAATCTCTCGGTGTGGGCCGCCCGTCGCTACCTGCGCGCGCGAGCACCGGCGTGACCTTCCCGGCCGCTTGTCGCGGCGCGACCCGTGGCCTTATCCTTCACGCCCCGTGCAATCGACCGGAAAAGGACCCGCAACATGCCCGTGACGGAACTCAACCACTATCTCGTGCGCGCCAACGACCTCGAGCGCTCGAAGCGCTTTTACTGCGAGGTGCTGGGGTTCGAAGTGATGCCGCGCCCGGACTTTCCGTTCCCCGGCTACTGGCTCGGGGTGAACGGCAAGATCCAGGTGCACATGGCGCAGCACGGGGTCGCCAACCAGGACCTCTACTACCTCGGCACGAGCGCGCGCTCGGCGACCGACAATTCGGGCGTCGTCGACCACATCGCCTTCCTCGCCGAAGCGCCCGAGCAGTTCGCCAGGCGTTTCGAGCGCATCGGGCTCGCCTGCCGCAAGCGCTATTTCCCCGAATTCAAGCTGTTCCAGATGTTCGTCCGGGACCCCGACGGCCTCGTCATCGAATTGAATTTCCACGGCATGACCGAGGAGCCGGCCTGGGGCGAGGGCAGCGAGAACTACGCCGCAATGCCGCGCGTCACCGAAGGCGCGCGATGAACCGGCGCCAGGCGGATTTTGCGGGGGTGAGCCGCGACGAGGCGATGCAGCGCGCGCGCGAACTGGTGCCGGCCCTGCGCGAGCGCGCGGCGCGCGGCGAGGACGCCCGCGCGATGCTGCCGGAGACCGAGACCGACCTGCATGGCGCGGGGCTGTTCCGCATCGTGCAGCCGAAGCGCTGGGGCGGCATGGAGCTCGATTTCACGGCGCTCGTGGACATCCCGGCCGAACTCGGGCGCGGCTGCGCTTCCACCGCCTGGAACGTGGGCAACTTCGCCGTGCATCACCTGCTGCTCGCGCTCTACGATGAGCGCGCGCAGGAGGAAGTCTGGGGCGACAACCCCGACGCGCTGATCGCCGCCGGCATTGCGTACCCGCAGGGCCAGGCGCGCAAGGTGGACGGCGGCTTCGTCATCGGCGGCCATTGGAACTTTGCCAGCGGCGTGGACCCGGCGCAGTGGAACCAGCTCGCGGTCACGGTGCGCGACGGCGAGCGCGTCACCGGCCACCGCATGTGCATGGTGCCGAGCTCCGATTTCGAGATCGTGGACGACTGGTTCGTGCTCGGCATGCGCGCCACCGGCTCGAAGTCGGTGCGCGCGAAAGAAGTGTTCGTGCCGGAGCACCGCGCGCTCGACATGACGCTCGCCCGCGGCGGCGGCGACGCCCCGGGCATGCGCGGCAACCCCAATCCCGTCTATCGCGTGCCCTACGCCGCGCTCGGCTCGCACTGTCTCGTGGGCGCCGCGATCGGCAACGCGCGCGCCGCGCTCGAGC
>SCUH01000196.1 GCA_004298295.1 Betaproteobacteria bacterium
GCCGCCCAGGCGAAAAGCTGCCTGAACACCTCTTCCCGGATCTCGCGGCGCGACAGCACCAGGTCGTGCAATGCGCCCGGGAACTGCAGCACCGTGACCTCGCGCCCGAGGGTGCGCGACCAGCGCGCGATGTGCCGCCAGTCCAGGATGATGTCGGCCTCGTCGGAATGCATCGCGAGCACCGGACACTGCAGATCCAGCCCCGCGTGCACTTTCGCGTGCGCGGCGCTGATCGCGCACAGCCAGCCGAAGTAGGCCGGGAAACCCCGGTGCGGCTTGAGCCGCAGGTCGAACTCCCATTCGCCGCGCCAGTCGCGATGCAGGCTCTCCACGTAGGCCGGCAGAACCGCCCTCGGGTTGTTCAGAAACGGCGCCTGGCGGCCGAGCGCCAGGGCAATCGCAAGCTGGGCGCGCCGCAGGCCCTGCGCGTTGAACTCGAAGAACGGGCTGTTCAGCCACAGCGCGCGCACCTGCGCGCGCCGCGCCCCGTCCTTGGCGTAGAGCGCGCAGATCAGGCCGCCGGTCGAGTGCCCAGCGAGCAGCACCGGTTCGCCGATCTCTTCGAGCGCACGGCTGACGTCGTCGAAGTACTCCGCAACGTCCTTGCAGAAGCACGGATGCTGGTGTGGTCTGAGCGAACGGCCGTATTTTCGCAGATCGAGCGCGTAGAACGCGTAGCCCTCGGCGGCGAAGCGCTCGGCCATGTGGCGCTGGAAGAAGTAGTCGATGAAGCCATGCACGTAGAGCACCGCGCCGCGCGCCGCCTGCGGCGCGGGCAGACGCACCAGCGTCGCCACGACGGCGCCGTCGTAGTCCGGGCCAAACGCGAATTCCTTCGCCTCGAAGCCGGTCAGCAGCGGATCAGGACGCCACGCGCTCATGCCGCGATAATGCCCACTGCACGTGCTCGCGCACAAGCGCCGAAGGGTGATCGGCGCGCGCGCGCAGCGCGGCTTCGACCTCCGGGGAACCCGGCGCATTGCCCAGGCCCACCGCCAGATTGCGCAGCCAGCGCTCGTAGCCGATGCGCCGGATGGCGGAGCCGCGCAGGCGCTCGTCGAATTCCAGCTCCGACCAGGCGAACAGCGCCACCAGCGTCGCGCGGTCGAGGCCGTTGCGCACGTTGAAACCGGGTTCCTGCGAGACGCGCGCGAAGCTGTTCCACGGGCAGCAGCTCTGGCAGTCGTCGCAGCCGTAGACGCGGTTGCCGACGAGCGCGCGCAGCGCCTGCGGAATCGGTCCCTTCAGTTCGATGGTGAGATACGAGATGCAGCGCCGCGCGTCGAGCTGATACGGCGCGCGGATCGCCTGCGTCGGACAGGCGTCGAGGCACGCCGAGCAGCTGCCGCAGTGCTCGCCCGCCGCGCCGTCGAGCGGCAGGGGCAGGCTGGTGAAGATCTCGCCGAGAAAAAAATACGATCCGGCCTCGCGCGCGAGCAGCAGCGTGTTCTTGCCGCGCCAGCCGATGCCCGCCTTCACCGCCAGTTCGACCTCCATGACGGGCGCCGAGTCGGAGAACACCCGGTAGCGGAAGGGCGCGACTTCGCCGGCGATCCGGTCGCACAGCCGCTGCAGGCGCGCGCGCAACAGCTTGTGGTAATCGCGCCCGCGCGCATAGCGCGCCACGTAGGCGCGCGCGCCGTCGGCCAGCGCCGCGCCTTCGTCCGCCTGCGCCGCCGAGTAATCCATGCGGCAGCTGATCACGCGCAGGGTCTCCGGCACCAGCGCCGCCGGCTGCGCGCGGAGCGCCGCATGCCGGACCATATAATCCATCTCGCCGTGCCAGCCCTTCCCGAGCCACTCGGCGAGCCGCACGCCGGCGGCGGAAAGCTCGGCGTCGGCGATGCCCACGGCCTGGAAGCCCAGTTCGGCGCCCCACTGCTTGATCCTGCCTGCCAGCCCGGCGAGGTCCATGGTCGAACATCTTATTGATCTTCCGGACGAAGCTGCCACCCTGCGGCTCGGGGCGGCGTTCGCCCCGGGGGCCCGCAACGGCCTGACGCTGTACCTGCGGGGTGAGCTTGGCAGCGGCAAAACGACGCTCGCGCGAGGCCTGATCCGGGGCCTGGGGTCGGAGGAACGCGTGAAAAGCCCCACCTACACGCTGCTTGAACATTACACATTTTCGAGATTAAACTTGTATCACTTTGATTTTTATCGATTCAAAGATCCATCCGAATGGCTGAGCTCCGGCTTTCAGGAGTACTTCGGCCCGCAGAGCCTCTGTCTGGTGGAGTGGCCCGAGCGCGCGGGCGCGTCGCTGGTGCCACCGGATCTCGAGGTGGCGCTGGAAACGCTGGCGGCCAGGCGCCGCGCGCGCCTGCGCGCCCTCACGCCGGCCGGCGAAGCCTGGCTTGCCTCGGCCTTGGCGCGCTGCTCTGCTTCCTGAGCGCGGCGCAGGCGCAGGTTGTCTCGACGCGCATCTGGCCCGCCAGGGATTACACCCGCGTCACCATCGAATCGAAAAGCAAGCTCGAATACACGCTCTTCACGGTCAAGGACCCCGACCGGCTGGTGCTCGATCTCGAGTCGGCTTCGCTCGGCGCGGCGCTGGCGGAGCTGCACGGCAAGGTGGTGGCGGACGACCCCTACATCGAAAAACTGCGCGTAGGGCGCAATCGCCCGGGCGTGGTGCGCGTGGTGCTCGACCTCAAGACCGAGGTGAGCGCGCAGGCCTTTTCGCTCAAGCCGGTGGCCGGCTACGGGCACCGCCTGGTGCTCGACATCTACCCCCTGGTGGCGCCGGATCCGCTCGCGGCGCTCATCGACCAGACCGAAAAGGCCGCAGCGGCGGCGGCCGCGCCGGCGCGCGAAGACGAAACGTTGCCGGGGAAAACACCCGGCAAGGCGGTGGTGACGCGGCTGGCGACCATCGTCATCGATGCCGGCCATGGCGGCGAGGATCCGGGCGCGCTCGGCCGGCACGGCTCGCGCGAAAAGGACATCACGCTCAACATCGCGCGCCGGCTCAAGGCGCTGGTCGACGCCGAACCCAACATGCGCGCGCTGCTGACCCGCGACGGCGATTACTTCCTGCCGCTGCACATGCGCGTCGACAAGGCGCGCAAGGTGCGGGCCGACCTCTTCGTGTCGGTCCACGCCGACGCCTTCGTGCGCCCCCACGCGCGCGGCTCGTCGGTGTTCGCGCTCTCGGGCAAGCGCGCCACGTCGGAAGCCGCGCGCTGGCTCGCCAGGAAGGAAAACGAGGCCGACCTGATCGGCGGCGTCAACCTCGGCGTCAAGGACCGCTACCTCGCGCAGACCCTGCTCGATCTGTCGCAGACCGCGACCATCGACCACAGCCTGAGGCTCGGCAGTTCGGTGCTGCGCGAACTGGGACAGGTCAACCGGCTGCACAAGGCGCGCGTAGAACAGGCGAGCTTCGCCGTGCTGAAGGCGCCCGACGTGCCCTCGATCCTGGTGGAAACCGCGTTCATCTCCAACCCCGACGAGGAGCGCCGGCTGAACGACGACGCCTACCAGGACAAGCTGGCGCGTGCCGTGCTGGTCGGCATCCGCCAGTACCTGGCGAAGAATCCGCCGCGACCGGGCTCGCCGCTGGCGTTGAACTGACTTTGCGAAACCGGGCGCTTCGGCAAGGGGCAGCTCGATTTTGATTTCTCCCGTTCTCGGCTTTTCGGCGAGATTCATGCCGAAAGGCCGAGATCTGAGAGAGTCAAGAGCAAGAGCGGACGCCTCCCTACGCGCCCACCCCCGACTGTTTCAGGACCTCCCCAGCGCCGCGCGGTGCCGCAGCCAGGCCACCAGCCCCGGCGATACCGACACCAGCACGATCAGCACGATCACCAGGCTGAGATTGTTCTTCACGATCGCCAGGCTGCCGAAGAAGTAGCCCGCCAGGCAAAGCGACAGCACCCAGAGCAGCGCGCCGACGACGCTGAAGGCGAGAAAGCGCAGGTAGGGCATGGTGCCGACGCCGGCGACGAACGGCACGTAGGTGCGCACGATCGGCACGAAGCGCGCGATCACCACGGTCTTGCCGCCGTGGCGCGCGTAGAAGGCGTGCGTGCGCTCGAGGTACCGCGGATTGAGCCAGCGCGATTCGCGGAAGTGAAACACGCGCGGGCCGGCCCAGCGTCCGATCCAGTAGTTCACGTTGTCGCCGCACAGCGCGGCCGCCACCAGTACGGCCGCCACCGCGAGGATGTCCATGCCGCCCGCCGCGGCGATGGTGCCGACGACGAACAGCAGCGAATCCCCCGGCAGGAACGGCGTCACCACGAGCCCGGTTTCGCAGAACACGATCGCAAAGAGCAGCGCGTACACCCAGGTGCCGTGCTGCGCCACGAACGCCGCCAGATGGCGGTCGAGGTGCATCACCAGGTCCCATAACTGCGCCACGATTTCCATGGCCGGATTGTATAGGCCGGCCGCTATAATCCCGGCTCGCCCGGATGTCCTGCGTTGTTCTCACCTCGGCCAGCGTCGAACGCGTGCGCGATGCGCTGGCGCGCTTCGGCATCGCCGCGTCCATCGTCGAGCTGCCCGGCGCGGCGCGCACTGCGGCCGCGGCGGCCGCGTTCCTCGGCTGCGATGCCGCCCAGATCGCGAACTCGCTCGTGTTTCGCGGCGCGGCGAGCGGCGCGCCGCTGCTCGTGATGTCTTCGGGGGCGAGGCGCGTCGACACCGGGCGGCTCGCCGCGATCGTCGGCGAGCCCGTGGGCAAGGCCGACGCGGCGTTCGTGCGTGCGCACACCGGCTTCGCGATCGGCGGCGTCGCGCCGCTCGGACATCCTGCGCCGCTCAGGACCTTCGTCGAGAGAAGCCTCGCCGCGCAGCGCGACCTCTGGGCCGCGGCCGGGCACCCGCACACGGTGTTCCGCCTCGATTACGCCGCGCTCCTGCGCATCACCGGCGGCTTCGAGGTGGACGCGGCCGCATGAACCCGATCCGCATCCTGCCCGAACTGCTCGTCAGCCAGATCGCGGCGGGCGAAGTGGTGGAGCGCCCGGCCTCGGTGCTGAAGGAGCTGCTCGAGAACAGCCTCGACGCCGGCGCCAGCGCCATCACGGTGACGCTCGAGGAAGGCGGCATCCGGCGGCTGCAGGTGGAGGACGACGGTGCCGGCATCGAGCGCGACGAGCTCCCGCTCGCGCTGGCGCGCCACGCGACGAGCAAGATCGCGTCGCTCGATGACCTCGAGGGCGTCGCGACGATGGGCTTCCGCGGCGAGGCGCTCGCCTCGATCGCTGCGGTGGCGCGGCTCGCGATCGCCTCGCGCACCGAAAGTTCGCCGCACGGTCATGCCATCCGCGCCGAGGGCGCGTGGATCGGCGAGGTTGCGCCCACCGCGCGCGAGCGCGGCACCACGGTGTCGGTCGAGGACCTTTACTTCAACACGCCGGCGCGCCGCAAGTTCCTGCGCAGCGACGCGACCGAATTCGGCCATTGCGAGGCAGTGTTCCGGCGCCTGGCGCTGGCACGGCCGGAAATCGCCTTCACGCTGCGGCACAACGGCCGCGTCAGCCTGCATCTCAAGGCGCAGCCGCCCGGCGACCGCGCGGCGGCGCTGCTGGGACGCGAATTCCTGCACGCCAGCCTGCCGCTCGAGGCTCAGGCGGGAAGTCTGCGCCTGCACGGTCTCGCGGGCTCGCCCGCGGCGGCGCGCGCGCGCGCCGACTCGCAGTACTTTTTCGTCAACGGCCGCTTCGTGCGCGACCGCGTGCTGGCGCACGCGGCGCGCGAGGCCTATGCCGAGCTCCTGCACGGCGCGCGCCAGCCCGCCTACCTGCTGTACCTGGAAATCGATCCGCGCGGGGTCGATGTCAACGTTCATCCCGCCAAGACCGAGGTGAGATTTCGCGATTCGCGCAGCGTGCACCAGTTCGTGATGGGCGCGCTGCGGCGCGTCCTCGCGCCAGGCGCTGCCGAATCGCCCGTAGCGTACGCCGCGGTCGCGCCCGCCGGTGCGCCGGGACCCGCCCTGCAACCCGCGCTTTCACTGGCGCAGCCGGTGGCGGCGTACCAGGCGTTCATGGCGAGCGCGGTGCCACCCGTCGCGGTCATGCCGGCCGCGGGAGAGGCTGCGCCGCTGGGTTACGCGCTGGCGCAGCTGCATGGCGTGTACATCCTGGCGCAGAACGAGGCGGGACTGGTGCTCGTCGACATGCACGCCGCGCACGAGCGCATCGTAATGGAAAGGCTCCGCACGGACCTGGAGGCCGGCAGCGTGCAGCGGCAGGCGCTGCTGGTGCCGGCCGTGTTGCGCGCCGATGCGCTCGATGTCGCGACCGCCGAGGACAACCGCGCTGCGCTGGAGAGCCTCGGCATCGAGTTCACGGTGGCGGGACCGAACGAGCTCGCGGTGCGCACCGCGCCCGCGCTGCTCGCCTCGGGCGACCTGCCCGCACTGCTGCGCGAGGTGCTCGCGGAGCTGCGCGAATTCGGTGCCGCGCAGGCGCTCGCGGCGCGGCGCGACGAGCTGCTCGCGGGCATGGCCTGCCATGCGGCGGTGCGCGCCAACCGCCAGCTCACGCCCGCCGAGATGAACGCCCTGCTGCGCGAGATGGAGACAACCGAGCGCTCGGGCAGCTGCAACCACGGCCGCCCGACCTGGTACCAGCTCACGCTCGCGGACCTCGACAAGCTGTTCCTGCGCGGGCGCTGAGGCGGCGATGACGTCGGCACGATCCGGCGCCATTGCCTACGCGTTGCTCGGCCCCACGGCGAGCGGCAAGTCGCGGCTCGCGCTCGAACTGTCGGCGCGCCTGCCGCTCGAGATCGTGAGCCTGGATTCGGCGCAGGTGTACCGCGGCCTGGACATCGGCACGGCGAAACCCTCGCGCGAGGAGCGCGCATGCGTGCCGCATCACCTGATCGACATCGTCGATCCGGAGGATGCCTACTCGGCGGGGCGATTCCGGGTCGACGCCGCGCGCGCAATTGAAGAGATCCTCGCGCACGGCCGGACTCCGCTGCTCGTCGGCGGCACGATGCTCTACTACCGGGCACTGGTGTCGGGCCTGGATGCCCTGCCCGTCGCAGATCCGGCGACCCGCGCGGCGATCGACATGGAAGCCGCGGCGCGCGGCTGGGCGGCCATGCATGCCGAACTTGCGCGCGTCGATCCCGTCGCGGCGCGGCGCATTGCGCCCGGCGACGCGCAGCGCATCCAGCGCGCGCTCGAAGTCCTTCGGTTGACCGGAAAGCCGATTTCGTCGCTGCAGACTGCCGCCGCGGCGCCACTGCCGTTCGCGCTCAGGTCTTTCGCGATCATCCCGTCGGACCGTGCCGCGCTGCACCGGCGCATCGCCGAGCGCTTCGACGCCATGCTCGCCGCCGGACTCGTCGAAGAGCTGGTTGCGCTCCGACAGCGTTACCGTCTCTCGGCCGAGATGCCGAGCATGCGCGCAGTCGGCTACCGGCAGGTCTGGGGCTATCTCGAAGGCGAGTACGACCGGGCGGTGATGCGCGAAAAGGCGATCGCCGCCACGCGCCAGCTCGCCAAGCGGCAGATGACCTGGCTGCGATCGTTCAGGGACGTGGAGTTGCTTCCTCAGCCGGATGCGAACGGTCTCGCCGCGCGGATGAATTCAACGCTTGCCTGACTACGCCGTCGCTCAAGGCCTGCTCTCCCTCCCGGAATCGCGACAGAGCCCGTGGATGCGAGGGTCCCAGGTTCGAGCCGAAGGCGGGCAGCCCAATCGATGCAGCCTGTTTCCGCTGCCTACGCAGTACCTCGATCAAGGCAGAAACCGCGCCGTCCGCCGCGAAGTCCGATCCTTCGCGTCTGCCTTGCGAATTTGCCCGCTGAATATGCGCCGACACACCAGGGTTGCTGCGGAAACGTAGTCCATGCTGAATGCACGGTGCCGAACATAATTGCCTGTTGCCATGACAGCGACTTACACTTTTGCGTAAATTTGAAGCCTTTCCGCTCGACCTCGCCCAGGATCGACCTTCTGAAGCTCGAAGAGTGGCTCCCGCTAGTGGAGCTGTAGAGGCTGCACCCCGAGGAGCCTCACGCTGGGCGCCAGAAAACTCTTGGTTCAGAATCGCGTGCTTGACGGGTTGCCCCGCAAGGACTACCGGAAACTGCTGCCCGTCCTCGAACCAGTCGAGTTGGCTTTCGGGCAGGTTCTCTATGAATCCCAAGCCCGAATACGGCACGTGTACTTTCCCAACGACTGCTTCGTCTCAATGCTGACTGGCGTGGATGGCGACCGGTCCTGCGAGGTCGGACTCATCGGCTCTGAAGGCATGATCGGGCTTCCCGTGGCACTGGGCATCGCGGTCTCGCCTTTTCGTGCCGTGGTACAAGGCGGCGGCACGGCAATGCGGATGAAGATCGCGGACTTTCGCCGCGAATTCAGCGAGAGCGCTGCGCTGAAGCGAGAGTTGTTCCTCTTCACCCACTTGCTGATGATCCAGATCGCGCAGACCGCGGCGTGCAACCGCTTCCATCAGGTGTCACAGCGCATGGCCCGCTGGATCTTGATGACCAGCGACCGCATCAAGTCCAACGAGTTTCGCATTACGCAGCAATTTCTTGCGCTCATGCTGGGCGTGCGGCGGGTCGGCGTCAGCGTGGCAGCGAGCGGCCTGCGGGAACGCAAGCTCCTGGCCTACCGCCGTGGCAGCTTCACGATCCTGGACCATAGAGGTCTCGTAGCGGCTGCCTGCGGCTGTTATAAGATCGTCAACGACGTTTACGCGCGGGCACAAGGTCGACGGGATCTTTCCCACCAGAACCGCCGAAGTCATGCACGCAATCGCACAGATGGATAACACTGCGGGATAGCTACCGATCGAACCGGGGCTCTCTGCAGGAATATGCAGCCTTGTCGGCGCGCGCGGCAACGAACAAGCCGCCGAGACCCGCCGGCTCCAGAGCGCGCAGGCTCAAACCACCCTCCACAAGTAGCGGTCCGAGCTGGCGATTGAGATTGGTCGCCACGATGCTCGCCAAAGCGCCCGCTACGCGGCGCAGAGGCGAAGCCACGGCGTCGTCCGGAAGAAATTTGTCGAACACGGAGACGCGCCCGCCCGGGCGCAGCACGCGTGCCACTTCGCGCATCGTACCGGCGGGATCCGGCACCACCGCGATCGCAAGGTGAAGCAGCACGCAATCGAAACTTGCGCGCTGGAATCCGAGCCGCGCGGCGTCCATCACCAACGCATTGACAGGTATTGCGCCCGCCGTCCCGCGGGCCGCTAGGCGCACGAGCATCGCAGGCGAGATGTCGATCGCGACGACGTCTACGCCCGGCGGAAGAAGCGGCAGATCGAGCCCGGTTCCGGCCGCGACGATGAGCACCCGCTCCCCGGCGCGCAGCTGCGCCATCTCGAGCGCGCGCCGCCGCCCGCGCTCCAGGAAACCGAGCCGCCCCACGACCCAGTCGTAGAGCGGCGCGTAGGCGTCGTAGCGCCGCCGGTTCCAGCGCAGCCAGTCCACCTCAGTCCGGCTGGACCCCCGCCGCGCGCAGCGTCGCGCGGTAGCTTTCCAGCTGCGCCTTCACGAAAGCGGCCAGCTGCTCGGGCGTCGACGGGCTGAGCAGGAAGGCCTGTTTTTCCATTTGCGCGCGCACCTCCGGCCGCGCCATCGCGGCGCCGAATTCCCGGTTGAGCCGTTCCACGATCTCGCGCGGCATCTTCGCCGGGCCGAAGAGGCCCGCCCACGAGGTGATGGAGAACTGCGGCATGCCGGCCTCGGCGATGGTCGGCAGATCCGGCAGCAGGTGGCTGCGCCGCGGCAGCGTCGTGGCGAGCGCGCGCAGCCGCCCGTCGCGGATGTGCGAGATCGTCGTGCTCGATGAAGCGAACATCAGGTGCACGCGCCCGGCGAGCAGGTCCGTGATCGCCTGCGGCTCGCCCTTGTAGGGGACGTGCACCATGTCGATCTTCGCCTGCGAGGCGAAGAACGCGCTCGACACGATGCCGGTGGTGTTGCCGGTCGCGTAGTTGATCTTGCCCGGGTGGGCGCGCGCCTGCGCGATCAGCTCGGCGACCGTCTTCGACTGGATGCCGGGATGCACCACGATGAAGAACGTGTAGCGGCCGATGTCGGTGATCGGCGTGAAATCGGCTACCGGGTCGTAGGGCGGGTTCTTGCGCAGCGCGGGCACCGCCGACAGCGGGCTGTTGGTCGCCATGAGCAGCGTGTAGCCGTCGGGCGCGGCCTTGGCGACTTCCGCTCCGGCGATGGCGCCGTCGGCGCCCGCCTTGTTGTCCACCACCACGGTCTGTCCGATC
>SCUH01000197.1 GCA_004298295.1 Betaproteobacteria bacterium
AACACGCTGCGCCAGGCGCCCGACGTGATCCTGATCGGCGAGATCCGCGACCGCGAGGTGATGGAGCACGCCATCGCCTTCGCCGAGACCGGCCACCTGTGTCTGGCGACGCTGCACGCCAACAACTCCAACCAGGCCATGGACCGGATCATCAACTTCTTCCCCGAGGAGCGGCGCCAGCAGCTGCTGATGGACCTGTCGCTCAACCTCAAGGGCGTGATCTCGCAGCGCCTGCTGCCGGTGAAAGAGGGCAAGGGCCGCGTCCCGGCAGTCGAGGTCATGCTCAACACGCCGCTGATCTCCGACCTGATCTTCAAGGGCGAGGTGCACGAAATCAAGGAGATCATGAAGAAGTCGAGGGAACTGGGCATGCAGACTTTCGATCAGGCGCTGTTCGATCTCTACGAGCAGAATCGCATCAGCTACGAGGACGCGCTGCGGTTCGCCGACTCGACCAACGAAGTGCGCCTGCAGATCAAGCTGCACGGCAAGGAAGCCAAGGACAAGGACCTGTCGAAGGGCATCGAGCACCTCGACATCGTCTGAGCAGACTCAGCGCCGCCGGTGCGAGCCGGCGACGATGCGGAATTCGTACAGCCGGCACTCGAGCGCGCCGTTGAATAGCGGCACGCGGCGCGCGGGCTGCAGCCGGATCAGTTTCGGCAGACGCAAATCGGCCGTAAAGAAGTGGCAGCGCCAGCCGGCGAAATTCTTCTTCAGCGCGTCGCCCAGCTTCGGGTAGAAGCGCGCCAACTCCTCCTCGCTGCCGATGCGCTCGCCGTACGGCGGGTTTGCCACCATCACTCCAGACGCGGCCGGCGCGCTGCGCGCCAGGATGTCGGCACGCTCGAGCCGGACCTGGCCGGCGAAACCCGCGGCCTGCAGGTTCTTCGTCGCCGCCTCGATGGCGCGCGCGTCGCGGTCACTGCCGTAGAGCTCAGGCCGCGCCCTGGCGCGCTTTTCACCCGCCGCCGACTTCAGTCGCTGCCACAATTTCGGGTCGAAGTTCGACAGCTTCTCGAAACCGAAAGCGCGTCCCGCGCCGGGCGCAACGCCAAGCCCGATCGCCGCGGCCTCGATGAGCAAAGTGCCGCCGCCGCACATCGGATCGAGCAGCGGCTCGGCCGGCGTCCATCCGCTCAACAGAACGATTCCGGCCGCCAGGTTCTCCCGCAGCGGCGCCTCTACCGTGTGCCGGCGCCAGCCGCGTTTGAATAGCGGCTCGCCGGAGGTGTCGAGGTAGAAGATTCCGCGATCGGCCTCGAGAAAAACATGCACGCGCACGTCGGGCCGTGCGCGCTCGATCGAGGGCCGACCGCCGGTATCGGCGCGCCAGCGGTCGCAGATCGCGTCCTTGATGCGCAGCGTGATGAACTCGATGCTCCTCAGGGGACTGTGCTGGGCCGTGACGTTGACGCGCAGCGTGCGCCCGGCGGCAAAGCACGAAGGCCAGTCCACCGCCCGTGCTGCCTCATAGATCTCGTTTTCGTTCCGATAGACGAAATCGGCCACGCGCCACAGCACGCGCGACGCGAGCCGCGAGTGCAGGTTGGCGCCATAGCACACCGTCCAATCGCCTTCGAACGCGACCCCGCCGGGAACGCTGCGCGCGCCTGCGGCGCCCAGGGCGCTCAACTCGGCTGCGAGCAGCGCTTCGAGGCCGCGTGGGCACGGCGCGAAAAAGCGTTCGCCCATCGCTAGCTCAACAGCCGCCTGCGGGTCAGCACCGTGGCGGCATAGAACCCGAGCGCTGCGTAGCCCGCGAGCACGCCCGCGTGCAGCAGCGGCGCCGCGGGCAGCACGCCCGAAAGCAGCGGCCGCACCAGCTGCACCGCGTGGTGCAGCGGCAGCGCTGCGGCCACCAGCTGGATCGGGCCGGGAAGCTGCTCCACGGGAAAGAACACCCCCGAAAGCATCATCATCGGCGTCAGCACCAGCGTGAGGTAATAGCTGAAGAAGTCGTAGCCGCTGGCGAGCGCGTTGACTGCCAGCCCGAGCGCGGCGAAGGCGAGCCCCGCCAGGACGAGCACCGGAATCGCGGCGAGCGCCAGGGGGTAGCTCGCGTAGCCGAACGCCGAGATCACCGCAATCATGCAAAGTCCTGCGGCGAGCGCCTTGGTGGCGGCCCAGAGCCATTCCCCGGCCAGCACGTCATCGAGCGTCATCGGCGCGTTGACGATCGCCTCCCAGGTCTTCTGCACGTGCATGCGCGAAAACGCCGAGAACAGCGCCTCGAAGGTCGCGGCGTACATCGTCGCCGAGGCGGCAAAGCCGGCGGCCAGAAACGCGAAGTACGAAGTCCCGGCCAGGTTGCCCATGACCGCGCCGAGCCCGTAGCCCAGGCCGAACAGCATGATGAGCGGGTCGGCGAGGTTGCCGAGGATCGACGGCACGGCGAGCTTGCGCCAGACGAGGAAATTGCGCCGCCAGACCGCGATCAAGCGCGGACTGAGCAACGGCAGCGCGAACTGGCGGGCGCGACGCATCCCTCAATCCCTCAGGTCGCGGCCGGTGAGCTTGAGGAACACGTCCTCGAGATTGGCCGGCCGGTGCAGGTAGACGAGCTCGGGCTGCCGGCGCAGGTCGGCGATCACCGGCTCGACGTCGGCGGCGTAGCAGAACACCGTCTCGCCGGCGCGCTCGAGGCGCGGCGCAAGCGAGCGCGCGCGCGCCATCCAGGCCTCCAGACCCGGACCGTGCACCTCTACCACCTGCGATTCGATATGCTCGGCGATCAGCGCCCGCGGACTGCCCGTGACGATGATGCGGCCGCGATCCATGATCGCCAGCCGCGTGCACAGGCGCTCCGCTTCTTCCATGAAGTGCGTCGTCAGCACGAGCGTCTTGCCCTGCTGCATCAGGTGCCGCAGTCGTTCCCAGATGAGATGCCGCGCCTGCGGGTCGAGCCCGGTCGTGGGCTCGTCCATGAACAGCAGCTGCGGGTCGTTCACCAGCGCGCGTGCCAGAGTCAGGCGCCGCTTCATGCCACCGGATAGCGTCTGGATCCGGGCGGCAGCGCGCCCCTGCAATCCCGCGAATTCCAGCAGCTGCGGGATGCGCGCCCGGATCGCCGCGTCGCCCAGGCCGAAGTAGCGGCCGTAGACCACGAGGTTCTCGGCCACGGTGAAATCCGGATCGAGATTGTCGAACTGCGGCACGACGCCGACGCGGGCGCGCGCCTCACGGGCGTGCGCCGGCACCTCCAGTCCGAGCAGCCTCGCCGAGCCCTCGTCGGGCTCGATCAGCCCGAGGCAGAGCTTGAGCGTGGTGGTCTTGCCGGCGCCGTTCGGGCCGAGCAGACCGAAGCACTCTCCGGCGGCGATGCCCAGATCGACGCCGCAGACCACGTCTTCGCCGGCGAAACGCTTGCGCAGGTTGCGCGCCTGCAGTGCGAGACCCTGGACGAGCGGCACGGCGTTCAGCGCCAGTTGTGCTCGACGATGCCGCGCAGCAGCTGCAGGCGGCCGTGGAAGAAGTGGTCGCAGCCTGGCACGACGATCACCGGCAGCTCGAGCGGCCCGGCCCAGCCGAGTACGGCCTCGAGCGGCACCGTCTGGTCGCGTTCGCCGTGCACCAGGAGCGTGTCGGCAGGCACCGCCGGTGCCGCGAAGTGATTGACCGCGATGCCGACCAGCACCATGCGCTCGGGCGGCAGGCGCTCGGCGAGCCGCGCCTGCATCACGGCGCCAAAGGAAAATCCGGCCAGCACCGGCCGCTCGCCGCCGTGCTCGCGCTGCGCGTGCTGCCAAACCGCGATCAGGTCGTCGAGCTCACCCCGACCCTCGTCGTAACGACCTTCACTCGCGCCGACGCCGCGGAAATTGGGTCGCAGCGCGACGTAGCCGAGCGCGGCGAATGCACGCGCCAGCGTCTGCACCACCTTGTTGTCGAGGGTGCCGCCATGCAGCGGATGCGGGTGCGCGATCAGGGCCACGCCGCGCGCGGCCCTCTGCGGAACGTCGATCGCCAGCTCGATGCGGCCCGCAGGTCCGGCGATCTGCGCGCGCCGCGTGGCGGCGCGCATCAGATGCGCAGCCGCTCCACCCAGCGGCCGTTCCCGAGGTGTTCCTCGATGATCTCGTCGATGTCCGCGCGGTCGACATAGGTGTACCACACCGCCTCGGGGTAGACGACGATGCACGGACCCTCCTCGCAACGGTCGAGGCAGCCGGCCTGGTTGACGCGCACCTGGCCGGCACCCGCCAGGCCGAGTTCCTTGATGCGCCGCTTGGCATAGTCCCGCATCGCGCTCGCGCCCCTGGCATTGCAGCAGGGGCGGCCGTCGTCGCGCTGGTTACAGCAGAAAAAGACGTGATGCCGGTAATGCGACATGGGAGCGCGATTCTACCCGAGCGCTCATTCGCGCTCGCGGCGCGCCGCCAGCGCAATCAGGTAAAGCAGCGCGGCGAACGGCCAGAGCGCCGAGACGAACTGCGTCAGGCCGTTGAAATTGAGAAAGTGCCCCTGCGTCCAGACTTTGAGCGTGGCGGCGGTGTAGGGATTAGGCGGTGAGAGATTGACCAGGACGCTCGCGGCCATCAGCAGCACGGCCGCGAGCGCGAGTCGCAGCACGCGCGGCAGCGCTACCGCGGCCAGCATGACGGCAATGCCGATCGCCAGGCCCTGCTGCGCGCCGGGCGTCAACCAGGCCAGCGCGTGTTCCGCGCGCATCAGGATCGCGAAGGCGAGCGCTTTGACCGCGAGCGCTGCAGCCAGCAGGGCCAGGAGCAGGCGCCGCACCGGCGCCGCCGGCCGCATCATCGCCGACGCCAACAACGAAACCGCGACCAGATTGGCCGCGGCCGTAAGCGTCTCGACCGTGACGAAGAGTTCCGCGGCGTAAGCCGGGCCGGCCGCTTCCGCGAGCAGGTCGCGCAGGTCGCCCGTGCCGAAGAGCAGCGTCGCGGGATTGAGCTGGGCGAACAGCCACAGCGCGATGAGGGTCAGGCCCAGGTCGGCGTACAGCCCGGCGCTGAGCGCCCGCGCGCGCAGGCGCCGGACGGGTCCCGTACCGAGGAGCCAGGGCGCGGCCAGCACGCCGGCGCCCGCGCCCAGGAGTGCGCCCGCGATGTTGACCAGCCAATCCACATTCGATGCGACGCGTGCCGGCAGGTAGCTCTGCGCCGCCTCGAGCGCAAGCGACAGCAGCGCGCCGCACAGCACCGCGGCCGCGAGTGCGCGCCGCGCCCCGTGCCGCGGCACCCAGCTCAGCGCACACAGCAGGCCCAGGGGCCAGTAGCCGAAAAGGTTTGCGGCGATATCGAAGCCGGTGATCCACCGCGGCCAGGGCGCCGTGACGAACGCGAGCGGCGACGCGCCGTGCGCATGCCAGCCGGTGAGCGGATAAAGCGATGCGTACGCGATCAGCAGCACGTACGCGGCGAGCAGGAAGCGCGGCAGCGACGAAGCCGTCACGCCGCCATCTTCAGGGTTGCGGTCCGCCCTGCACAGGCTGGTGCGGTGCGGGGTGCGCCACATGCGGCGGCGGCGCGGCGAGCGAGCCCACCACCATGCCGACGAAGGCGCAGCCCAGGCCAACCAGCTGCGCCGGCCAGACGCTCTCGGTGCCGAAATTCTCCATCAGCAGCCACGACACCAGACCCAGCAGGATCGAGCTCACCGCGCCCGAGGCATTGGCGCGCTTCCAGAACAGGCCTGCGGCAAGCGGCACGAACGCGCCCACCAGGGTCACCTTGTAGGCGCTCTGCACCATCTCGTACATCGTGCTCCTGGAGTTGAGCGCGAACAGCAGCGCCGCCAGCGCGAAAGTGACCAGCACGATGCGCAGCGTCAGCAGGAACTGCCGGTCGCTCATGTGCGGCACGAACGGCCGCAGCACGTTTTCGGTGAACAGCCCGGTCGGCGCCAGGATGGCGCCGCTCGCGGTCGAGAGAATCGCCGAAAGCAGCGCGCCGAAGAACACGATCTGCGCCCACAGCGGCGTGCGCTTGAGGATCAGATCGGGCAGGATGCGCTGGATCTCGCGCGCATCCTCCGCCTTGAAGAGCTCGCGCACCGAGGGGTCGATGACGAGCGCCGCGTAGGCGATATAGATCGGCACGAAGGCGAACAGGAAGTACGCCGCCGCGCCGATGAGCGAGCCCTTTACCGCAGTGGCTTCATCCTTCGCCGAGGTGACGCGCTGGAACACGTCCTGCTGCGGAATGGAGCCGATGGCGAGCGTCATCCACGCCGCGACGAACGCGAGCCATTCCTTGGTTCCGCCGCCGGGCCAGAACTCGAGCTTGCCGGCCTCGAGCGCGGCACCGACGACCTTGCCGGCGCCGCCGGCCATGCCGCCGACCAGCCAGGCAATGGCCCAGAGCCCCAGGACGATGATCACGGTCTGGAACAGGTCGGTCCAGGCGACCGACCACATGCCGCCCC
>SCUH01000020.1 GCA_004298295.1 Betaproteobacteria bacterium
GGAGAAGCGCACCGGCAAGCCCGCGGCGTTCATCGAGACCGACCTGGTGGATCCGCGCTATTTCTCCGCGGCCAACGTCAAGACCCGGCTCGATAGCTACTTCCAGATGATCGAACAAAAACGAACCGCCGCCGGCGCCGCTCATTAGAGACCAGGACAAAGGAAGCCATCATGCGTTGTTTTATCGGCATCGACCTCGGTTCGACCACCACCAAGGCGGTGGTGATCGACGAGGACCGCAATATCCTCGGACGCGGCATCACCAACTCGCGTTCGAACTACGACACCGCGGCCGCGATCGCGAAGCAGGAGGCGCTGGTCAACACGCGCTTCCACCTGTTTCGCAACGCGCTCGCGCGCTCGGGCGCGCTCAACGGCAAGCTGGACGACTTTCTCGGGCACCTCGAGCGCGACTTTCGGCTGGAGCAGTTCCTGGAACAGCTCGCCGACCTGGAAGCCACTTGCCGCCGCAATGCCGAAGGCGCGCGCTTCGGCGACAACGCAGCGGCGGTCACCGGCGCGTTGATCGAGGTGTTCAAGCGCCTGCACGCGGAGGCGCCGGAGTTGTTCGCGCCGGGGGCGAAACGCAAGTCGGACTTTTTCCGCGACATCGCCGGCAGCCGCTACCTCGCCATCGGCGAGGCCGTTTCCAAGGAAATGGGCATCCGCTACGACATGGTGCTCAACGTGTTCGATCGCTCGATCATCGAAGTCGAGAACCGCGTCTATGCCGATGCCATGACCACGAACCTGATGCGCGCGCTGGAGCGCACGTTCAAGGGCATGCCCGAAACCGCGGGCCGCGGCGTCGCCATCCGCGCGCCGATCCAGGGCGTGCTCGATACTCCGCTCGAGGAAACCTACGTCGTCGGCACCGGCTACGGCCGCGCGCGCCTGCCTTTCTCGAAGGAGCACATCCGCTCGGAAATCCTGTGCCACGGCCTGGGCGCGCACGTGATGTACCCGGGCACGGCCACCGTGCTCGACATCGGCGGCCAGGACACCAAGGCGATCCAGGTGGACAAGCTCGGCATCGTCGAGAGCTTTCAGATGAACGACCGTTGCGCCGCCGGCTGCGGGCGCTACCTCGGCTACATTGCCGACGAGATGAACATGGGCCTGCACGAACTGGGGCCCTTGGCGATGAAGGCAACCAAGAACGTGCGCATCAATTCGACCTGCACCGTGTTCGCCGGCGCCGAGCTGCGCGACCGCCTGTCGCTCGGCGAAAAGCGCGAAGACATCATGCTCGGCCTGCACCGCGCCATCGTTCTGCGCGCCATGTCGATCCTGGCGCGCTCGGGCGGCGTGCGCAACGAATTCACTTTCACCGGCGGCGTCGCCAAGAACGAGGCCGCGGTGACGTCGCTGAAGGATCTGGTGCGGGAGAACTACGGCGAACTCAAGCTCAACATCGACCCCGACTCGATCTATACCGGCGCGCTCGGCGGCGCGACGTTCGCTTGGCGCGCGGTGGTCGAGGATGGCAAAACCGCGGAGGCGAGGACGTGAGCGCCGAGCAGGGGCCCCGCCGACCAAGCGGGGATGCGACCGCGACGAGCGGCCGCGCGAGCCGGCAGCGCGATCCAGAAATCATCCCGGACAGAAGCGAAGGCGAGGACGTGAACACGAACACAGCGGAGGCGGCATCATGACCATTGCAGTCGGCATCGACATCGGCTCGGGCGTCGTCAAAACGGCGCTGTTCAAAACCGAGGGCGGCAGGAGCGAATGGCTCGCACAGCGCGTCGAGCGCATCCGCCGGCGCGATAACCTGCAGCTAGCAAAGGCGGGGTACGACGAGGTGATCGAGGAGGCGGGACTCAAGCCCGCCGACGTCGATTATGTGGCCACCACTGGCGAGGGCGAGAACGTCAAGTTCGCCACCGGGCATTTCTACTCCATGACCACGCATGCCCGCGGCGCGATTTTTCTCAACCCGGAGGCGCGCGGCGTGGTGGACATCGGCGCGCTAAACGGCCGCGCCATCTACATCGACGAGCGCGGCAAAGTGCTTGCCTACAAGATGACCAGCCAGTGCGCCTCGGGCTCCGGCCAGTTCCTGGAAAACATCGCGCGCTACCTCGGCGTCGCGGTCGAGGAGATCGGGCCGCTGTCCAAGTCAGCGCAGACGCCGGAAAAGATAAGCTCGATTTGCGCCGTGCTGGCGGAGACCGATGTGATCAACATGGTCTCGCGCGGCATCCCCA
>SCUH01000198.1 GCA_004298295.1 Betaproteobacteria bacterium
CTCGTCGGCGCAGAACTGCATCGCGCGCGTGGCGAAGTTCTTCGCCATGCAGAGCTGCGCGATCCAGCGCGGGTCGCGCGGCGCCCCGGTCAGCTTCCAGCCCGTGTCGTACGCCAGCGCGCGCGCCGCGTGGATGCGGGTCTGCATCTCGATGAGCTTGTGGCGGATCGCCTGGCGGGTGATGAGCGGCGCGCCGAAGGTGACGCGCGCGCGCGCCCAGGCGAGCGCGTCCTCGAGGCACGCCTGCGCGAAGCCGACCGCGCCTGCAGCGATGCCGAGCCGCTCGGCATTGAAGTTGAGCATGAGGGATCGAAAGCCCGTGTTTTCCCCGCCGATCAGGTTCGCAACCGGCACTCTGACGTTGTCGAAATGCAGCGACGCGGTATCGGAGCACCACCAGCCCATCTTCTTGAGCAGTGCGCGGGTAAAGCCGGGCCGGTCGCGTTCGATCAGCAGGAGCGAAATCCCTGCGGCGCCCGGCCCTCCGGTGCGCACCGCGACAGTGTAGAAGTCGGCGCGCATTCCCGAAGTGATGAAGGTCTTCTCGCCGTTGACGACGTATTCATCCGCCTGTTTTCTCGCCGACGTCCTCAGATTCGCGACATCCGACCCCCCGCCCGGCTCGGTGATCGCGAGCGCGCTTATTTTCTCGCCCGCGAGCACCGCCGGCAGGACCCGGCGCTTGAGTTCCCCGCTGCCGACCGCGGCGATCGGCGGGCAGCCGATCTGGTGCGAGAACAGGCTCGCGTGCACGCCGCCCGAGCCGGCGAGCGCGATTTCCTCGGCGAGCACGACGTGCATCAGCAGGTCGGCCGGGACACCGCCGTACTCCTCCGGAAAGCCGGGCGCGAACAGCCCCGCCTGCGCGGCCTTCCGGTACATCTCGCGCGGAAACTCGCCCGCCTCGTCCCAGGAGGTGGCGTGCGGCGCGATCTCGCGCGCGACGAACCTGCGCATCGTCTCGCGGAACGCCTCGTGCTCTTCGGTCAGCGCCGGGTGCGCTTTCATGCTGATTCCTTACCCGCGCAGCGATCTCGTGTACGTGGCGAGATCGAAATAGTCGCGCCACAGCTTGATCTTCCTATCCTTCATCTCGAAGACACCGCAGCACGGCAGATCGACCGCCTTCGCCCCGACCATGGTGCGGTCCACACGCTCCGCAACCACGACATCGCCCCGCGAGACGATGTTCAGGATGTCCCATTGTGTCGACGACCAGTTCTTCAGGAAGCCGCCGATGAATTTCTCGATGTTCTCGCGCCCGGTCACGGGCGCGGACGGCATGTTGTGGTAGGTGCCGTCGGCGCTGAAATACAGCGCCAGCTCCGCGGGGTCGAGGCGCGACCACGCATTAATGAAATCCCGAACGATTTCCTCGTTGCCCGTCATGTTGCCCCCATAGTGAGGCGCCCCGATTCGCGCGGCTACCGGTAGGTCATGAAATCGGTCAGCCTCGTCCACTTGCCGTTCTGCACGCGCGCCATGAAGACCTGGCGCGTGGCCAGGTGATCGGCCGCGGAGAACGACAGCGGCGCCGTGCCGAACATGTTGCGATGGTTCCTGATTCGCTCGAGACCGGCAACCATGCTGTCGGCGCTGAGATCGCGGCCCGCGTTCTTCAACCCGAGCGCGACGGTCTGCATCACGACGTAGCCCACTACGGCCTGCACGTTGGCCGGTTTGCCGAACCTGGCTTCGTAGCTCTTCATCCATGCCGCGACTTCCGCGCTCGCGGTCGCCGCGTCCGGGATCGGCGTCTGGCCGGAGCCGTAGAGCCCCTCGACCACCTGCTTGCCGAGCATCGGCACCTCGGGCGCGTAGGCCGCCTGGCTGATCAGGAAATCGACGTCCCAGCCCGCCTGCCGGGCGGCCCCCATCGCGCCGACCGTCTCGCGGATGATTGTGCCGAGGGCGACGAGGTCGACACCGTCGCTTTTCAGCCTCGCGATCTGGCTCGAGAAATCGGTCGCGCCGCGCTTATAGCTCGTCGTCGAGACGAGCGGCAGATTCATCGCCGCGAGCTGGTCCTTCACCCCCTTCAGGATGTTGGCGCCGAACTCGTCGTCCTGATACAGGATGCCGACCTTCTTCTTGCCGCGCGTCTGCACCAGGTATTTCACGCCGGTACGGATGTCGTCGTAATACGGCGAGAACAGCGCGAACTTCAGCTTGTGGAACGGATCGAAGAACAGCTCCGCCGGCGTGATCGGGAACAGGTGCGGCAGTCCGGCCTTGAGCACCAGCGGCATGGTCGCGGCGGCCGTCGGCGAACCCATCGCGGCGACCATGGCGAAGATGCGGTCCTGGGCGAGCATCTTCTGCGTCACCAGCACGGCCTTCTTCGGGTCGTAGCCGCTGTCCTCGACGATCAGACGGACCTTGCGGCCGTGAATCCCGCCGGCCGCGTTGATCTCCTCGACCGCCATCTCCAGGCCGTTCTTGATCGGCAGCCCCCAGGAGTTGATCGGGCCGCTCAGGTCGAGGTGCGAGCCGAGCACCACCTCGGTATCGGTGACGCCCTGCACCTGCGCCCCCGCGCCCGGCGCGTTGAGGGAAACTGCCGCGGCCGCCAGCAGACTGGTCATCCATTTGCTCGTTTTCATGCCCGTCTCTCCTCTGTCAAAGGCCCCGGCGCACCATGCACCGGAATCCGATTCATTGCTCCACGTACATCGACTCGATCAGCACCTTGTATTTTTCGTTCACCAGCTTGCGCTTGAGCTTCATCGTCGGAGTGAGCTCCTCGTCCTCCGGCGTGAGCTGCACGTCGATCAGCCTGAAGCGCTTGATTTGCTCCACGCGCGCGAAGGCGCCGTTGACCCGGTCCACTTCGCGCTGGACGAGGTCGAGGACTTCGCGCGCGCGGCACAGGCTCGCGAAGTCGGTGAACGGAACGCGATGATCCTGGGCGTACTTCGCCGCGTTTTCCTGATCGATCATGATCAGCGCGACCAGATATTTCCGCCGGTCGCCGATCACCACCGCGTCGGAGATGTAGGGGCTGAACTTGAGCTGGTTCTCGATCTCCGACGGCGTGATGTTCTTGCCGCCCGCGGTGATGATGATGTCCTTCAGGCGGTCGGTGACGCGCAGGTATCCGTCCGCGTCAAGCGTGCCGACGTCACCGGTGTGCAGCCAGCCCTCCGCGTCGAGCGCGTCGCGCGTTTTCCCGGGCATGCCGAAGTAGCCCGCGAAGATGTGCCCGCCGCGCACCAGGATCTCGCCGCCGGAACCGAGTTTCATTTCGGTTCCCGGCAGCGCCTTGCCCACGGTGCCGACGCGCACGGCGCCGGGCGGCGGCAGCGTGGCGACACCGGTGGTTTCGGTCATGCCGTAGGCCTCGCGCATCTCCACGCCGAGCGCCCAATACCAGCCGATGAGCTCGGGCGAGATGGGCGCCGCTCCGGTGACGACATAGCGCGCCCGGTGAATCCCGATGAGCTGCTTCGCGCGATTCAGGACGAGGGCGTCCGCCAGCAGGAAAAGTGCCTTCAACCACCCCGGCACCGCGCGTCCGGCAAGACGCCGATCGGCGACGCGCCGCCCGATTCCGATCGCCCAGCGGTACAGCGAGCGCTGCAAGCCGCTCGCGTCGTCCACCGCCATGGCCACCCGCGAGTAGAACTTCTCCCACAGCCGCGGCACCGCGAAGAACACCGTCGGCGCCACCTCGCGGACGTTCTCCGGCATCGTTTCCGGGCTCTCGGCGAAGCTGATCACGCCGCCGTGGAAGATCGGGTAGAACACCGTCAGCAGGCGCTCGGCGATGTGGCATAGCGGCAGGAACGAGAGCTGTTCGTCCTGCGGCCCGATCGACTGCACGTCCCGAAGACAGGCGACCTGGAACACGGCGTTGCGGTGCGTGAGGATCGCGCCCTTCGGCGCTCCGGTCGTGCCGGAGGTGTAGATGAGGACCGCCGGATCGTCGGCTGCGACCGCCGAGATCGCTTCCTCCCAGAGCGCGGGTCGCTTACGCCGATGGGCTTCGCCCAGCGCCAGAAGATCGGTGAACTTCAGCACCATGGGGTCGGTGAAGCGGCGCAGGCCCTCGTCGTCAAAAACGACCACCTTCTCCAGGCCAGGCGTGCGATCGCGCACCGCGAGCACCTTGTCGAGCTGTTCATCATCCTCGACGAAAAGGAAGCGCGCGCCGCTGTCGTTGACCACGTAGGCGAGCTGCTCCGGCGAGTCGGTGGGGTAGATGCCAACCGACACGCCGCCGGCGCACAGTACGCCGAGATCGGCGTACAGCCACTCGGCGCGGTTCTCGCCGATGATGCAGGCGCGCTCGCCGCGGCGCAGCCCGAGCGCACACAGGCCCAACCCGGCGGCGCGCGCGCGGTCTCCGTATTGCCGCCAGGCGATGTCGCGCCACAGGCCGAGTTTCTTCTCGCGCAGCGCCAGCCGCTCGCCGCGAAGTCCGGCCGCGCGCCAGAACGCCGCGGCCAGCGTCAGGCCGGGCGCCGGTTCGACGCGAATCGCTTGCCCGTCGGCGTCCACGCTCACCGCCATCGCTTCTTGCGCCGCCAGCGGCGCTCGCCGCGCACCCCCTTGTCGCGGATGCCAAGGTAAGATTCGCGCACGTCGTCGTTCGCCGCGAGCCGCTCGCTCGAATCGTCCAGGACGATGCGCCCAAGCTCCAGCACGTAGCCGCGGTCGGAGATGGATAGCGCCTGGCGCGCGTTCTGCTCGACCAGCAGGATGCTCACGCCCGACTCCCGGTTGATGCGCCGGAGCAGCGCGAAGATGTCCTTGACCAGCGCGGGCGCGAGTCCCAGGGAGGGCTCGTCCAGCATCAGCACGCGGGGCCGCGACATGAGGGCGCGCGCAATCGCGAGCATCTGCTGCTCTCCCCCCGAGAGCACCGCCGCGTGCTGGTCGCGGCGCTCGCGCAGCGAGGGAAAATACCCGTACATGCGATCCACATCGGCCGCAATGGCCGCGCGTTCGCGGCGCACGAAAGCGCCGGCGATCAGGTTCTCGCGCACGGTAAGAAGCGGAAACACCTCCCGGCCCTCCGGCACGTGCGCGAGGCCCTGCCGTACCAGCCGGTCCGGGCTCGAACCTGCGATGTCCCGCCCGAGGAACTTCACCGAGCCCTGGTCGGGATCGAGCGCGGCGCACAGGATCCTCAGCAGCGTCGTTTTGCCTGCGCCATTGGCGCCGAGGACCGCGACTACTTCGGCTTCCCGCAGCACGAGGCCGACACCGCGCAGCGCCTGCACCGGCCCGTAGCGAGCCTCGACGTTGTGCGCCTCGACAAGGACCGTCATCTCACTCCCCGAGATAGGCGCGAACGACTTCCGGATGGGCCTGCACGGATTCCACGTCGCCCGCGGCGATGATCCGGCCGTAGTTGATTGCCAGCACGCGATCGGACACTTCGCGCACCAGCGCCATGTCGTGCTCGATCATGAGGACCGCGATCCCGAGTTCCTGCGTGATGTCCTCGATCCAGAACGACATCTCCTCGGTTTCCTCGTTGTTGAGCCCTGAAGAGGGTTCGTCGAGCAACAGGAGTTTCGGTCCGCTCGCAAGCGCCCGTCCGAGTTCGACCACCTTGCGCACGCCGTAAGGAAGGCTCCCGGTGCGCGTATCGCGGTAGTGCTGAAGATCGAGGAAATCGATCACCTCCTCGACCTTTTCGCGGTGCGCGCGTTCCTCGGCCCTGACCGACGGCGTGAACAGCAGCTCGAACGGCAACCGGGTGCGGAAGCGCACGTGGCGTCCGAGCAGGAGATTCTCCAGCACGCTCGCATGCTCGAACAGCTCGACGTTCTGGAAGGTGCGCGCGATGCCCCGCTGCGCCACCTCGTGAGGCGCGATCGCGGTGATGTCCCGGCCTTCGAACGCGATCCGGCCCGCGTTCGCGTCGTAGAAGCGGCTGATGAGATTGAAGATCGAGGTCTTGCCGGCGCCGTTCGGTCCGATGACGGTGAAGACCTCCTGCGGCTCGACCCGGAAACTCACGTCTTCCACGGCGCGCACCCCGCCGAAATGCAGCGACAGGTTGTCGATGGCGAGCAGGCTCATTGCAGCCGCTCCGTCCTGGCATAAGTCTTCTGGCGGCGGAAAGTCGCTCTGCGGTAGAAGGGAAATACTTCAAGGTAGTACCGCACCTTGACCCAGCGTCCATACAGTCCTTGCGGTTCGTAGAGCATGAACAGCAGCAGCAGCAGTCCGAACACGCCCGCGTCCACGGCCGCCTGGCCGCTGCCGGAAATGCCGAGGACGCCTTTCGCAAACACGATCGCCTGCGGCAGCGCGACGATGAATGCCGCGCCGAATACCGCCCCGTGCAGCGAGCCCAGGCCGCCGACCACGACCATCACCAGCAGTTCAACCGAAACCATGATGGTGAACTGCTCCGGGCTGATGAAGGCGATCTTGTGCGCGTACAGGGCGCCCGCGAGCCCCGTCAATCCGGCGCTCAGCCCGAAAGCGGCGGTTTTATACCAGGCGAGATGCACGCCGAGGCTCTGCGCGGCGATCGTGCTGTCGCGCAGGGCGACCAGCGCGCGCCCGGTCTTGGTGCGCAGCAGGTTGCGCACGGCGAGTAGCGTCGCCACAAGCACGCCGAGCGCAAGGTAGAAGAACTTCCACTCGGCGTCGAAGCGCAGCGAACCGATGGCGAGGGTATCGACCGCGATCCCGAAGTTGCCGCGCGTGACTGATTCCCAGCGCGCCAGGATCTCTTCGACGATGAACGCAAAGGCGAGCGTCGCGACAGCGAGGTAGATGCCGGTCAGCCGCAGCGCCGGTATCCCGACGGCCAACCCGAGCGCGGCGGCGACGGCCGCCGCGGCCGGCAGCGAAAGCACGAAGGGAATACCGTGCGCCTGCAGAATCGCCTCGGTGTAGGCGCCGGCGGCGAGGAACGCCGCGTGGCCAAGTGACACCTGGCCGGCGTAGCCGGTGAGCAGCATCAGGCCGGCGCCCGCCACCGCATAGACGCAGACGAAGGTGAGCTGCGACAGGTAATAGGTGTTGAGCGCCAGCGGCGCGAGCAGCGCCGCGATCGCGAGTACGCCATACCAGAACGCGACGCCGCGGTGCGCGAACAACCGCATGTCCTGGTCGTACGACGTTTTTCTCACGACATGCATGGCTCAGACCTTTTTCCGCAAACCTTCGCCGAACAACCCCTGGGGCCGGATTGCCAGCACGAGCAACAGCACGACATAGGCGGCCACGTCCTTGAAGCCCTCGGGCAGATAGAAACCGGCCAGCGACTCGACCACGCCGATGATCAGGCCGCCCGCGATCGCGCCCGGAATGCTGCCGAAGCCGCCGAGCACCGCGGCCGGAAACGCCTTCAGCCCGATAAAACCCATGTTGGCGTGCACCAGCACGACCGGCGCAAGCAGGATCCCCGCCACCGCGGCCACCGCCGCGCTCAGACCCCAGACGAGCGAGCAGATCGTCTTCACCGGAATGCCGACGTAGTAGGCGGCGAGCTGGTTCTGCGAGGCCGCCTGTATGGCGATGCCGATCCGGGTGTAGCGAAAAAAAAGAAACAGAACGGCGACCAGCACCGCGGTCGTTGTCATGATCGCGAGTTGATCGTGGCTCGCCACGAGCGGCCCGATGGAGGCCACTTTGCCGGTGAACGGCGTGGCAAACACGTGGGTATCCACGCCCCAGGCCGGCACCAGGCTCGCGCCGCTGCGCGCGACGAACCCCATGCCGAGCGTGACCATGATGATCGCGAACACCGGCTGGCCGACGATCGGACGCACGACGATGCGGTCCAGCAGGCCGCCGATTCCCGCCATGCACACGACCGCAAGGGGCAGGCCGAGCCAGAACGGCAGGCCGAAAAGCGAAATGAACGTGTAGCCGAGAAACGCACCGAGCATCATCAGTTCCCCTTGCGCGAAATTCACGACCTCAGTCGCCTTGTAGATGAGGACGAATCCGAGCGCGATTAGCGCGTAGATGCACCCGAGCGCGGCGCCACTCAGTACCTGCTGAGAAAACTCGACGAACGCGCGCATGCGCCGGCTCTGCTGGGTTAACTCGCGGAGGGAACCACCACGACTCGCACCACGCCGTCGCGCTTGCCGGCCAGGTGCCTGAGCGCGGCGTTCGCCTCCGCGAGCGGATAGCGCGCGCTCACGGAAGCCGACAGATCGAGCCGTCCGGCGGCGACCAGGGCGAGGAGATCCTCGATGTCAGCGCGGTCCATGCCGAAGGACCCGAGCACGCTCTGCTCGCGACCGACGAACGCGGCGAGCGGCGGCAGCGCCGACCGTCCCATACCGACGCCAACGGCGACCGCGCGCCCCGACTTGTCGAGCGAGCGAATCGCCGCCTCGACGGTTTCGGGCAGCCCGACGAACTCGAGTGCGAGATCGGCGCCGCGCCCGAACGCGGATCGGATCGCCTTCGCGGGGTCGCCCTGCCGCATGTCGATCGCGACATCAGCGCCGAGTGAGAGGGCGCGCGCCAGCGCCTTCTCGTCGACGTCCACGGCGACGATGCGGGACGCCCCCATCAGCCGCGCGAGCATCACCGCGTGTGTGCCAAGTCCGCCACAACCGAACACCGCGACCGTTTCGCCGGCGCGCAACCCGCCGCGGCTTCTGAGCGCGTGAAACGGGGTGGCGACGCCGTCGGTGACGATCGCGCCGATCTCGAAGGGGACCGCATCGGGCAAGCGGATGGCCGAGCGTTCCGGCGCCGCCACGTACTCGGCGAGCGCGCCGTCGCGCGCCATGCCGTAGACCTTGGAGCGATCACAGAGCGAATGCCGGCCCTGCAGACAGAAACGGCAGGCACCGCAGTACGCCGCGGGAAACAACACCACCCGGTCGCCCTCCCGCAGGCTCTTCGCATCGCGTCCGGCGGCCGCGACTACGCCCGCCGCCTCGTGACCGAGCGTGATCGGCGTTCGCTCGACCGGGATGTCGCCCGCGACCGCGAGATGCAGATCGGTGCCGCACAGACCGCAGGCCTCGACCTTGACGAGAATTTCGTCGGACGCCGGCTGCGGCACGGCAAGCTCTTCGATCCTCAGCGGTTCTCCCGGCTTCACGAGCCGCGCCGCCATCATGGTTCTCATCGGCTGCCTCCTTTGGCGACCAGAATCCCCGTCATCGCCCCGCCCAGGGCCTTGAACATCGCCGCCAGTTCCCGGTCGGTTGGGTGCGGCTTGGCGCCGAGGTTGACGCGCGCGTCGCGCAGCGCCATGAGGCCGAAAAACGCGCCCCAGAGCAGGTCCGCCGCGATCCGCCCGTTCCTGGCGCCGGTCGTTGGTTCGAGCAATCGCGCAAGCTGCGCATAGTTCTCCCCCGAACGGCGCGCGATGTCGGCGCGCACCTCCGCGGTCACGTCCGCCGTCGCCGTCGGCTGCGCGAGATACGCCGACAGCAGGAAATACTCGGGATGCTCCTTGCGCACGTCGCCGAAGTACTTCCACAACCGCGCCAGCTTTTCGGCCGGGGGCAGGGCTTGCTTCTCGAGCCGTTCGAGCCCCCTCGCCCAGTAGTCGATGCCTTCGAAGAGCAGCGACACCAGGATCTCCTCCTTGCTTCCGAAATAGAAGAACAAAGTCGCTTCGGACAGCTCGCAGCG
>SCUH01000199.1 GCA_004298295.1 Betaproteobacteria bacterium
CGCCTCGTCGAAATCGTACTCGTCCTCGATGTCGCCGACGATCTGCTCGAGCACGTCTTCGATCGTCACCAGGCCGGCGACGCCGCCGTATTCGTCGACCACGATCGCCATGTGGTTGCGGCTGGCGCGGAACTCGCGCAGCAGCACGTTGAGACGCTTGGATTCCGGAATGAAGACCGCCGGGCGCAGCATCTCGCGCACGTTGAATTCCTCTTCGCCCGCGTAGTGGCGCAACAGGTCCTTGGCGAGCAGGACGCCGATGACGTCGTCGCGGTTCTGGTCGATCACCGGAAAGCGCGAGTGCGCGGTGGAAATGACCTGCGGAATGAAGTCCTCGACCCGCGAGTGGATGTCGATCACGTCCATCTGCGCGCGTGGGATCATGATGTCGCGCACCTGCATTTCCGACACCGCGAGCGCGCCTTCGATGATCGAAAGCGCGTCGGCGTCGAGCAGGTTGCGGCGGTAGGCGGAGCGCAGCAGCCGCGTCAGGCTGTCGCGGTCCTGCGGCTCGCGCAGGATCAGCGCGGACAGTCGTTCGAGCAGCTTGGTGCGGGACAGATCGCGCATCGGGCGGGAAACCGGCATGGCTATCTTACCAAGTAGGGGTCGGCGACACCGAAGCGGCGCAGGATGCGCGCTTCGCGACGCTCCATGCGCACGGCCTCGGATGCGCGCCGGTGATCAAAGCCGCGCAGGTGCAGCACCCCGTGCACCACGAGATGCGCATAATGCTCGCCGAGCGTCTTGCCCTGCGCGCGTGCCTCGCGCGCGAGCACCGGATGGCACAGCACGACGTCGCCGCGGAGCGCGCGCCGCCGGCGCGCGGCCGGCGGCGCGCCGTAGTCGAACGACAGCACGTTGGTGGCGTAGTCGCGGCCGCGATAGGCGCGATTCAGCCGGCGAGCCTCGGCGGCACCGACGACGCGCAAGGTGATGTCGGCGCCGCCGGCGGCGGCGGCGCGCGCCAGCGCGCGCAGGCGGCGCGCGCCGGGCAGGCCGCGCGCGCTGCACGCCACCTGCAGCCCGATGCGCGCGACCGGGCTAGGACGCGGGCGGTTCGGTGGCGTGCGCTTCGTACGCATCGATGATCCGCGCGACGAGGGGGTGGCGCACGACGTCGGCGGCGCTGAACTCGGTGAAAGCGATGCCGCGCACCGCGCCCAGGATGCGGCGCGCCTCGATCAGCCCGCTCTTCTGGCCGCGGGCGAGATCGATCTGCGTGATGTCGCCGGTCACCAC
Source organism: Betaproteobacteria bacterium (assembly GCA_004298295.1). Classification (GTDB taxonomy): domain Bacteria; phylum Pseudomonadota; class Gammaproteobacteria; order Burkholderiales; family SG8-39; genus 2-02-FULL-66-14. The sequence continues at coordinate 1,243 of SCUH01000199.1, forward strand.
GGCCTTGGCGCCGAAACCGATGCGCGTCAGAAACATCTTCATCTGCTCGGGGGTCGTGTTCTGCGCCTCGTCGAGGATGATGAAGGCGTGGTTGAGCGTGCGGCCGCGCATGTACGCGAGCGGCGCCAGCTCGATCGTGCCGCGCTCCAGCAGCTTGGCGGTCTTGTCGAAGCCCGTCAGATCGTAGAGCGCGTCGTACAGCGGCCGCAGATACGGATCCACTTTCTGCGCCAGATCACCGGGCAGGAAGCCCAGCCGCTCGCCGGCTTCGACCGCGGGGCGCACCAGCACGATGCGCTTCACCTTGTCGCGCTCGAGCGCATCCACGGCGCAGGCCACCGCAAGGTAGGTCTTGCCGGTGCCCGCCGGCCCGATGCCGAAGGTGATGTCGTGCGCGAGAATGTGCTCGATGTACTGCACCTGGTGCGGCGTGCGGCCGTGCAGGTCGGGCCGGCGCGTGAGGAGCTGGGGGCGCTCGCCTGCGGCCGGCGGCGGCGCCGCGCCCTGCATCAGCTCGGTCAACCCGAGCTGCAGGTCATCGAGCGTCAGCTCGTCCGTGGCCTTGGCGTAAAAATGCTCCAGCGCGCGTGCCGCGCGCGCCGCCTGCCGCGGCTCGCCGCGCACCGAGAAGCGCGCTCCGCGCCTTGCGATGGCGACATCGAGCGCGGTTTCGATCTGCCGCAGGTTGGCATCGAGCGCGCCGCACAACCGCGCCAGCCGGGAATTGTCGACGGGGTCGAAGCGAACCTCCAGCGCTCGGGGGTTCGCGGCGCGACCCTTATCCGTGCGCATGCACCAGTTCGCCGCGCAGCGAATGCGCCAGCGCCGCGGTGATGCGGACCTGCGCGAAGCGCCCCGCCAGCTCGGGGGCGCCGCCGAAATTGACCACGCGGTTGTTCGCCGTGCGACCGCACAGCTCGTGCGCCCGCCTCGCTGAGCGGCCTTCGACGAGCACGCGCTGCACGCTGCCGAGCATCGCCGCGCTGATCGCCTGCGCCTGCGGGCCGAGCGCCGCCTGCAGGCGCTGCAGGCGCTCGGCTTTCACTGCCGGCGGCGTTGCGTCCGGATATTCCGCCGCCGGCGTGCCGCGGCGCGCGCTGTAGACGAAGCAAAACGAGTCGTCGAAGCCGACCTCGGCCACGAGTTTCAGCGTGGCCTCGAAATCCGCATCGGTCTCGCCGGGAAAGCCGACGATGAAATCCGTGCTGAGGTTCAAGCCAGGCTGCGCCTGCCGCAGGCGCCGCGCGATGGAACGGTATTCGAGCGCCGTGTAGCCGCGCTTCATCGCCGCCAGTACCCGGTCCGAACCCGATTGCACCGGCAGGTGGACGTGCGTCGCGAGCTTGCCGAGCGCGGCGTGGGCGTCGATCAGCCGTTGCGAGAACTCGCGCGGGTGCGACGTCGTGTAGCGGATGCGCTCGATGTCCTCGAGATCCGCGACGTAGCGCAACAACTCGGCGAAGTCCGCGGCTCTGCCGCCGATCGCGCCGCGCCAGGCGTTCACGTTCTGGCCGAGCAGCGTGACTTCCCTGACGCCTTGCGCGGCGAGCGCGGCCACCTCGGCGATCACGTCCTCGAACGGGCGCGAGACCTCGGGGCCGCGGGTGTACGGCACGACGCAGAAGGTGCAGTACTTGCTGCAGCCTTCCATGATCGAGACGAAAGCCGCGGGACCTTCGGCGCGCGGCTGCGGCAGGCGGTCGAACTTCTCGATCTCGGGAAAACTGATGTCGACCTGAGCACGGCCCGAGGCGCGCCGCGCGGCGAGCAGCTCCGGCAGGCGGTGCAGCGTCTGCGGCCCGAAGACCACGTCCACGTAGGGCGCGCGCCGCACGATGGCCTCGCCTTCCTGGCTGGCGACGCAGCCGCCGACCGCGATCATGAGCGCGGGATTGGCGCGCTTGAGCTGCCGGACGCGGCCGAGATCGGCGAACACCTTCTCCTGCGCCTTCTCGCGCACCGAGCAGGTATTGAACACGATGACATCGGCGTCCTCCGGGCGCGCCGCGGCCTCGGTGCCGTTGGCGTGCGCGAGCACCTCGGCGATCCTGGCCGAGTCGTACTCGTTCATCTGGCAGCCGAAGCTGCGCACGTAATGCTTGCCGGCCATGGGCGCTGTTCGGGGCGGTCTGGGCTGCGCAGCGGGCCGCACGCCTGCCGCGTTGCGCCTCGCCGCCGCTATCTCCGCGGGTCCGGCTGCGCAGCTTCCTGCGCCGTCAGGATCCAGATCCGGCTGACGTTGCCGTTCGCATCGAGCGTGAACCGGACCAGCGAGCGGCCGGGCAGCGCGGAGGGCATCACGACCAGGTTCGACGCATCGCGGATCTGGGCCCCGGGCGCGAGCTGCATCGCGCGGCCGTTGATGTCGACCGTCATCTCCTGCAGGTGACGCAGTTGGCCGCGCTTGGCTTCGGCGGGGATGCTGCGGACCTGTGCGCTGGCCGCCGTGATCGCCAGCGCGAGCGCCAGCGCTGCGGCTTGGGCGATGTTCCGTGCCGGGATCATGGGGTGTGTGCGCAGAAAGGGTGGTGGTGGCGAATCAGGGACTCGAACCCCGGACACACGGATTATGATTCCGCTGCTCTAACCAGCTGAGCTAATTCGCCACTGGGAAAAGGGCGCGCATTTTCGCCTTCGCCTGCCCTCCGGTCAAGCACCCCAGCCTCCGTTGTCCGCATTCATGACCACGCACGCGTCCGGGGCCATTTTATTACTTTGACGGGCGCCCAGGCGCCCTCGCTGACCCGTGCCGGGATGGGCGCTATTGCGCCGGCGTCCACCCGGCCGGCAGCCCATACAATCGGCGCATGGAATTCGATGCGGTGGTGGTGGGGGGCGGACTGGTGGGCGCGGCACTGGCGCGCGCCCTGCGCGGCGCGCAGCTGGCGCTGATTGCGCAGGAACGGCCCGCGGCGCCGGGCGCAGGCTTCGATTCGCGCGTCTATGCCATCAGCCCGGGCAACGCACGTTTTCTCGCAGGCCTGCAGGCGTGGCAGCGCATGCCTGAGGGGCGTATGACGCCGGTGCATGCCATGCGCGTGCACGGCGACGACGGCAAGTCCGTGCTCGAATTCGACGCCTATCGCGCCGGCGTGAGCGAGCTGGCCTGGATCGTCGAGGATGGCTGGCTGCAGGACGCGCTCTGGCAGGAACTCGCCGTGCAGGACGGCCTGCAGCTCTTCGCGCCCGCCGCCTGCGAGCGGCTAGAGGTGGACGGCGAGGCAGCGCGGCTCGCGCTGCGCGACGGTCGCACGCTTGCGGCGCGCCTGGTGATCGGTGCCGACGGTGCGCACTCGTCAGTGCGCGAGCAGGCCGGGATCGAGGCGCAGGAGCGCGCCTACGGCCAGGTTGCGGTGGTGGCGAACTTCGCCTGCCAGCGCCGCCATGACAACGTCGCCTTGCAGTGGTTTCAGGGTGGGCCGGTGCTGGCGCTCCTGCCGCTGCCCGGAGATCACGTCTCGATGGTGTGGTCCACGACGGAGGCTCACGCGGCACGCCTGCTGGCACTGGCGCCACCGGCGCTGGCGCTCGAAGTGGCGCAAGCCTCGCAGCATGCGCTCGGCGAGCTTGCCGTGGTCACGCCGGCGCGCGGTTTTGCGCTGCGGCGGCTGATCGCGGCACGCATGGTTGCGCCGCGGCTCGCTCTGGTCGGGGACGCGGCGCATGTCGTGCACCCGCTCGCTGGC
>SCUH01000200.1 GCA_004298295.1 Betaproteobacteria bacterium
CCTGCGAGATCGGATTGCAGATTGCCTCGTACGTCCCGGGACGGATCTTCTCCTCGTCCCGGAGGCCGATGTCCTCCTTCGGCACGCCGCCGTTCTTGCAGGCGACCGACGCCACCTCCAGGCCATGGCTCTCGAGAATCGCGCTGAGCACGCGCGAGAGGTCCACGAAACTGATGCAGGTAGCGATGCCGACGCGGCGGAAACCCATCCGTTTGGCGAAGTGGCAGATCTCCTCGACGCGGGTCCACTTGCAGTAGCCCTCGCTCTCGACGACTGCGGAGACCTGCGCCACGCGCTCGATGAACGGATCGCGCCGGTAGTCCGCCGCACCGGCAATGCCGTCGGCATCGACCTTGGAGGGACAGAATCCCGGCCCGCGTTCCTCATCCTCCCCTACGCGGCAGGCGCGCACTGTGCTCGGGCAGTAGGCGCACCCCGGAATCTGATAGGTCGTCATGCTCGGCTTTCCGGCGTCGTGCTCATGCCGACCGAGCCTACGCCCACGCTCGATGCGCTTCAACCGCGTTGCGCAAACCATCACGCGGTACCGCCACCTGCAGTAATGCGACTCGTTCCGCTTCGATCGAATCAGGCGATCAGCGAGTCCCGCCGCCGTGACTCTGCGCCCGCCACCGCGCGTGATAGTCCTCGAGCAATTCCGCGATCGCGCGCCCGATCGGCTCGTAGGTCTCGTCGGGCAGGTTGGCGAGCGAGACGCGCACCGACATGCGCGGCGCGTCGAAGCCGCCGCCGTCCATCACTACGACGCCCCGTTCCTGCGCGAGGCGCACGACGAAGTCGATCGGTTCGAAGCTCGCCACCAGCCACTTCGCAAAGGCCTCGCCGTAGCGCGAACGCGCGAGCGCGGGCACGTCGAGCGTGGCGTAATAACGAGTCAGCAGCGAATCGTCCGGAGGCGTGAGCCCCGCGCCACGATACAGCCGCTCGAAGCGCTCGCGGACCATGGCGCGCGCGCTCCGCTTGCGATCGCCCGCCGCGTCGAGCAGACCGTCGAGCGCGAAGAGCGTCATCTGCACCTGCTGCGGCGTGGAAAGCCCTGCCGTGTGGTTCAAGCCGATGGCCCGGCTGTCGGCGACCATCCGATCGATGAACTTCATGCGTCCGGGCTCGGCGGCCACGGCGCCGTAGCGCGCCCGCGCCGCGACCTTTGCCTGCGAGGGCTGCGCGGCAATGCGCGCGTCGAGCGCGCTCGCTTCGTGCACGCCGACGACGCCGAGGCGCAGCCCGGTGGCACCCCAGTACTTGGAGAACGAATACAGCACGACCGTGTTCGCCGGCGCCACGCACGCGAGCGAGCGGAAGCCTTCCACGTACGAAGCATAGACGTCGTCGGTGATCAGGATCAGGTCGGGACGCGCGCGCACGATCTCGCCGATGCGCGCGAGCGTCGCCGCGTCCATCGCCACGGCCGTCGGGTTCGACGGATTCACGGCGAGAAACGCCTTCACGCGGGGATCGCGCAGCCGCTCGATCTGCTGCGCGGCGTAGCGCCAGCCCGCCGCCTCGTCCTGCGCGATCTCGAGCACCTCGAAGCGGTACTCGGCGAGCCGCGGCACCTCGAGATACGGCGTGAAGATCGGCACGCCGAGCGCGATGCAATCCCCCGGACTGAGCAGGCGTGAGTGAATCAGCGACTGGAATACGTAGGCAATGCCGGCGCTCGCGCCCTCGACCGCAAAGAGGTCGAACTTGCCGCGCGCGGCGTCGCCGCCGAACAGCTCGGCCACGAGATGTGCGTGCACGATGCGCTCGGCATGCGGGAGCATGCGCACCGGCAGCGGATAGTGGTCGCCCAGGACGCCGTCGACCCACTCGCCCGCGAGGCGGTCCGGATCGCAGCCGAGCACGTCCCGCGCATGGTCGATGCCGCGCGCGAGAAGGCCGCTGCCGGGCGCCTCGCGGCGCGCGGCGAGGAACTCGCGCAGCCGCCCGGCCATGCCGCGCTTCTTCGGCAGTCCGCCGAAATCGGGCGCGAGCGCCACCCTGCGCGCCTCGGCGAGGGCGAATTCGCCCGCCAGGAAGAACGCCGCGCGCGGCTCGAGCGCCACCCAGTTCGGATTGCCGCGCCCGGCGTTCAGCATCAGGCGCTCGCCGCGGTGCTTGGCGAGTTCGACCAGCCGGTTCTTCAGCTCGAACGGGCTGAGGCCCGCGTAGCGCCGCTCTTCGTCTCGTTCCACGACGGCGCCGCAGCGCGCCCCGGCTAGGGCGCCGGCTGCGAGTTGGTCAGGTGGTAGATGCCGCGCAGGACGCGGTACAGCAGCCAGAGCCAGGTCGCGAACATCCCGATGCCGCCCGCGGTCGCTGCGCCGACCATGGTGAACACGGTCTCCTATTCGAACGAGAAGTCGCCGTGCGTGGACGCACTGCGCAGGACCTGCTGGAACACCGGCCATGCGCTCCACAGGATCACGCCCAGGCCGACCAGGTACCACAGCAGCCCATACCAGAAGGTGCGGATCATCCAGTTACACGCGCCGCGGCTGCTACGCCTGCCGTGTGGACCGGGCGTAGCACGGTCTCCGGGCCGGTGCTCAGGCGCCCTTCACCTCGATCTTCTTCGCCGGTTTGCGGGCTTCCGGCTTCTTCGGCAGCGTCAGGGTAAGCACGCCC
>SCUH01000201.1 GCA_004298295.1 Betaproteobacteria bacterium
GCAGGCGCGCACCCCGGCGCGCGCCGCATCGAGCACCGAGCTGATCTTGGGCAGCATGCCGCCGGAGATCACGCCCTTGGCGACCAGGTCGTCGATGCGCCGCGGCGTGAGGCCCGAGAGGAGCTTGCCGTCCTTGTCGAGCACGCCCGGCGTGTTGGTGAGCACGACGAGCTTTTCCGCGCGCAGCACTTCCGCGAGCTTCCCGGCGACCAGGTCCGCGTTGATGTTGTAGGTCGTGCCGTCGGCGCCGGTGGCGATCGGCGCCACCACCGGGATGAAGCCGCTGTGCTCGAGCGCCGAAATGACCCCCGGATCGATCGACTCGATGTCGCCGACCTGCCCGATGTCGAGGCGTTCATTTTTTTTCTGCTCGCTCGCCACCAGGAGCTTGCGCGCGCGGATCAGGCCGCCGTCCTGTCCGGTGAGGCCGACCGCCTTGCCGCCCGCCTGGTTGATCAGCTCGACGACTTCCTTGTTCACCTGCCCGCCGAGCACCATCTCCACGACGTCCATGGTTTCGGCGTCGGTGACTCGCATGCCCTGCACGAACTCGCCCTTCATGCCCAGCCGCGCGAGCAACTGCTCGATCTGCGGCCCGCCGCCGTGCACCACCACCGGGTTCATGCCGACGAGCTTCAGCAGCACCACGTCGCGCGCGAAGCCCGTCTTCAGCGCCTCGTCGGCCATGGCATTGCCGCCGAACTTGATGACGATGGTCTTGCCGTGGAAGCGCTTGATGTAGGGCAGCGCCTCGGCAAGGATGCGCGCCTGCTCGGCAGCGCCGCCGGCCGCGTTTGGACTCTGGCTCATGGCGCTGCGATTCTAATGAAGAAAGCGAGCCGGCGCTCAGCGCGCCGGCCCCTCGCCCGCAGGGCGGGCGGCGTTACTGGATCGTGATCTGCTTCCGTACCGTGGCGGCTTTCTTGGGCAGCGTCAACTCGAGCACGCCGTCGCGGAACTTCGCTTCGGCCTTGGTCTCGTCCAGCTCCTGCGGCAGCGTGAAGCTGCGGCTCAGCTTGCCGAAGCTGCGCTCGCTGTGCAGGATGCGCTCGTCGCCCGAGACTTCACGCTCGCGCTTCACTTCGGCGGAGAGCGTCACCTGGTTGGCGTCGATCGCGACGTCGATATCCTCCTTCTTCACGCCGGGCAGTTCCGCCGTGACGACATAGGCGCCGTTCTTCTCGGTCACCTCCAGCTTCAGGCGCGGCAGTTCGCCGGCCAGCGTGCCGCGGCCTTCGAAGGCCACGGGGCGCACGAAGAAGCCCTTGAACAGATCGTCCACCAGCTCGTTGATCGGGTCGTACCGTGTGATGTTGGCCATCTGTGCCTCCTTGCGTATGCGGTGGCCCTAGAATGGGGTCCTGCAAAACGGTTTCAAGCCCCCGTCCATGTCCGCCGATTTCCGTGCCCAGGTCGAGAGCGAGCGGCCCTACCTGCTGCGCTACGCCTTGCGCCAGCTGCGCGACCCGGACGCTGCCGAGGACGCGGTGCAGGAGGCGCTGCTGGCGGCGCTCGCGGGGGGCGCCGGGTATTCCGGGCAGTCGAAACTGCGCACCTGGCTGACCGGGATCCTCAAGCACAAGATCGTCGACGCGATCCGGCGCGCGAGCCGCGAGCAGCCGCTCGCTGCCGGCGACGAGGACGACGCGGGGGATTTCGACGCCCTGTTCGATCGGCGCGGCCACTGGCAGGACCCGCCCCAGGCCTGGGACGACCCCGACGGCGCCCTGCACCAGAAACAGTTTCTTACCGCGCTCGAAGCCTGCCTCGCGGCGCTGCCGGCGAACACGGCGCGGGCCTTCCTGCTGCGCGAGCACTTGGGGATGGAAACCGGCGAAATCTGTAAGGATCTCGGCATCACCCCGACGCATTGCTGGGTGCTCCTGTACCGCGCCCGGATGGCGCTGCGCCTGTGCCTGGAGACGAACTGGTTCCGAAAATGATGCTTTCCTGCAAGGAAGCGACGCGGCTCGTATCGATGGGCCAGGACCGCTCGCTCGGCTTTGCCGAGCGCGCCATGCTGCGCGTGCATTTGGCGATCTGCAGGGGCTGCGGCAACGCGGCGCGGCAGCTCGAATTCCTGCGCCGCGCGATGGCGCGCCTGGCGGAGCAGGACGGCACCGCGGAACGCTGAGCGGTCCGCCGGCCGCGCGCTCAAAGGACGTAGCGGGCCAGGTCCTCGTTTTTCGCCAGCTCGGCGAGCCTCGCGTTGACGTAATCGGCATCGATCGCGACGCGCTGCGCGCCGTGCCGGCCGGCATCGAAGGAGACTTCCTCGAGCAGCTTCTCCAGCACGGTGTAGAGGCGCCGCGCGCCGATGTTCTCGGTCTTTTCGTTCACTTCGAACGCGATTTCGGCGAGGCGCCGGATCGCCTGCGGCGCGAATTCGAGCTGCGCGCCCTCGGTGGCGAGCAGCGCCTGGTACTGCTGGATCAGGTTGGCGTCGGTCGCGGTGAGGATGCGCTCGAATTCGCCGACGCCGAGCGCGTCCAGTTCGACCCGGATCGGAAAGCGCCCCTGCAGCTCGGGGATCAGGTCGGAGGGCTTCGCGAGGTGGAAGGCGCCCGAGGCGATGAACAGGATGTGGTCGGTCTTCACCATGCCGTACTTGGTGGTGACGGTGGTGCCCTCGACGAGCGGCAGCAGGTCGCGCTGCACGCCCTGGCGCGAGACGTCCGCGCCGGCCACTTCGCCGCGACTCGTGATCTTGTCGATCTCGTCCAGAAACACGATGCCGTTCTGCTCCACGTTGACGAGCGCGCGGCTCTTGAGGTCCTCGTCGGACACGAGCTTGGCCGCCTCCTCCTCGGTGAGCAGCTGCATCGCCTCGCGCACGCGGAGCTTGCGCGTGCGGCGCCGCCCGCCGCCCAGGTTCTGGAACATGCCCTGGATCTGCGTGGTCAGCTCCTCCATCCCCGGCGGCGCGAGGATCTCCATCTGCGCCGCGGCCGTCGAGACTTCGATTTCGATCTCGCGCTCGTCGAGCTCGCCCTCGCGCAGCTTCTTGCGGAACTTCTGCCGCGCCACGCTTTCCTCCGCCGGGGCTTCATGCAAAGCCGCGCCGCGCGCCGGCGGCACCAGCGCGTCGAGGATGCGCTCCTCGGCGGCGTCCTCCGCGCGCGTGCGCACGCGGCGCATCGCCTGCTCGCGCGCGCCCTTGACCGCGATCTCGACCAGGTCGCGCACGATCGTGTCGACGTCGCGCCCGACGTAGCCGACTTCGGTGAACTTGGTGGCCTCGATCTTGACGAAGGGCGCATCCGCGAGCCGCGCCAACCGCCGCGCGATCTCGGTCTTGCCGACGCCCGTGGGTCCGATCATGAGGATGTTCTTCGGCGTGATTTCCTGGCGCAGCGGCTCGGCCACCTGCTGCCGACGCCAGCGGTTCCGCAGCGCGATCGCCACGGCGCGCTTGGCGCGGTCCTGGCCGATGATGTGCTTGTCGAGTTCGTGCACGATTTCGGCGGGCGTCATGGTGCTCACGGCATCACTCCAGCACTTCGATCGTGCGCTGGTGGTTGGTGTAGATGCAGATATCGGCCGCAATCGCCA
>SCUH01000202.1 GCA_004298295.1 Betaproteobacteria bacterium
AATCATGGCCCGCGTCAAGGCCGAGGCGACCGCGATCATCGAGCGCCACGGCGGGACCGTGAACCAGTTCGTCGGCGACGAGGTCTACGCGCTGTTCGGCGTGCCGCAGGCGCGCCGCGACGACCCGGCGCGCGCAGTGCGCGCGGCACTCGAGCTGCACCGCGCGGTCGATGAGGTCAGCGCGCAAGTCGAGGCCAGGACCCGCCAGCGGCTCACGATGCACACCGGCATCAATACCGGGCCGGTTCTCGTGCGGCTCAGCGAGTCGCACGCTGGGCGTTACATGCTTACGGGCGACACCGTCAACACCGGCGCGCGGCTGCTCGGGCTCGCAGCGCCCGGCGAAGTGGTGGTCGGTCCCGAGACCTGGGGCCAGGTACGCGATGCCTTCGAGGGGCAGGCTGGCGAACCCGTCGCCGTCAAGGGCAAGGAAAGGCCGCTCGTTCCCTACCGCATCGCCGCCGAGCGCGACGCGGGCGAGGCGAGCGCGCGGGCGCTGGTCGGCCGCGGCGAGGAGTTGCGCCAGCTCGCCGCGCTCGCGCAGGGCTGTCTCGAACATCGCCGCGGCCGCGCCATCGTGCTGCGCGGCGACCCCGGCATCGGCAAGTCCCGCCTTGCCGCGGAGTTCCTCGCGATGGCGCGGGACCTGGGTTTTTCCTGCCATCGCGCGCTAGTGCTCGATTTCGGCGCCGAGACGGGGCGCGACGCCGTGCGCAGCCTGGTGCAGAGCCTGCTCGGGCTGAGTTCCGGCGCCGACGCGGCGGCGCGCCGCGACGCGGTCGAGCTCGCGCGCACGCAAGGCCTGGTCAGCGCCGATCACGAAGTGTTTCTCTACGACCTGGCGGACGCCGCGCCGCCGGCGCCGCTGCGCGCGATCCACGCCGCGATGAGCGTGGCGGCGCGCCAGCGCGGCGCGCACGAAACGCTCGGCGAGCTGGTGCGCAACGCCAGCCGCGGGAAACCGCTCGCGCTCCTGGTCGAGGACATCCACTGGGCCGACGCCGTGACGCTCGAACGGCTCGCCGCGCTCGCCGCGGCCGCCGCGGCAAGCCCGCTGCTGTTCGTCATGACCACGCGCTTCGAAGGCGATCCGATGGCCGGCCCCTGGCGCAGTGCGCTGCGCGGCGTGCCGACGACCGGGATCGACCTCGGTCCGCTTGCGCCGGAGGATGCGGCCGCGCTCGCCGCATCGCTCAGCGAGATGCCGGAGTCGGTCGTGCGCGGTTGCGTCGAGCGCGCGGAAGGCAATCCGCTGTTCCTCGAGCAGTTGCTGCTCAATGCCGAGGGCGCGGCGCTCGAGAAGCTGCCCGGCACCATCCAGGCGCTCGTGCTCGCGCGCATGGACCGGCTCGAGCCCGCGCACCGCGACGCCCTGCAGGCGGCGTCGATTCTCGGGCAGCGCTATTCGCTCGAGGCACTGCGCCATCTCGTCGAGGATCCGGCTTACGACTGCGCGAAGCTCGTCGAGCATTACCTCGTTCAGCCCGAGGGCGCGGATTACCTCTTCTGCCACGCGCTCATCCGGGACGGCGCGCGCGAATCGCTGCTCAAGGTTCGCCGCAAGCAGCTGCACGCGCGCGCCGCAGCCTGGTTCGAAGGGCGCGACGCGGTGCTGGCCGCCGAGCATTTCGACCGCGCCGACAGCCCGCAGGCCCCGGGCGCGTATCTGCGCGCGAGCGAAGCCGAGGCGTCGCAGTACCGCTACGACGCGGCGCTCGCGCTCGCCGAGCGCGGTCTGACGGTCGCATCGCAGCGTGCCGAACGCTTTGCGCTGCTGGCGGCGCGCGCCCGCCTGCTGCTCGAAATGGGGCGCGCACACGACTCGATCGAAGCGAACCGCGCCGGCCTCGAGGCAGCCGAAAGCCCGACCGAGCGCGCCGAAGCGCTCGTCGGCATGGCGGCCGGCATGCGCATCAACGACCGCTTTGCCGAAGGCCTCGCCGCGCTCGAACAGGCGCAGCCGCTCGCCGAGGAAGCCGCCGAGTCGATGCTGCTGTCGCGCCTGCACCACCTGCGCGGCAACTTCTACTTCCCGCTCGGACGCATCGACGAGTGCCTGCGCGAGCATCGACTCGCGCTGGTGCAT
>SCUH01000203.1 GCA_004298295.1 Betaproteobacteria bacterium
ACTGCCATCCGCCGCGCCCAGCAGGCGCAGGTCGGGGCGGCGCGCGACGAGTTGCTCGACCAGTTCCAGATTGGCCGGGTTGTCCTCCACGTAGAGCAGCGTGCGCCGCGGCGTGCCATCAGGCACCCGCAGCTCCACCGGCGCCGCACCCACGGCTTCCTGGACTGCAAGCTGCGGTGCGCGCGCCAGGCTCAATTCGATCCAGAACACGCTTCCCACGCCTACGGCGCTGTCGACGCCAATCGCGCCTCCCATCAATTCGACCAGCCGCTTGGTCACCACCAGGCCGATGCCCGTGCCTTCCTCCGCGCCGGCCTCCTTGCCGAGCCGATTGAACGGCTGGAACAGCTGCCCCAGCTGTTCCGGAGCCAATCCCGCACCCGTGTCCCGGATGCTGATGCGAATCCTGTCCTTGTCCTGGGAGCTCAGGCTGCACTCCACGCTGACTGCGCCGCCGGGTTTGTTGTACTTGACGGCATTGAACAGCAGATTGATCAGGATCTGCTTCACCCGGGTCCGATCGGCCTTGACGAAGTAGGGCGTCTCGAAGCGCGGGAACGTCATGCCGATGCCGCGCTTCAGTGCCTGCGGCTCGACCAGGGCGCGGCACTCGAGCATGACCTCCACCAGCGAGACCGATTCCCGGGACAGCGACACCTTGCCCGACTCGATCAGCGACAGATCGAGGATTTCGTTGATCAGCTCCAGCAGGTACCATCCGCCTTTGAGGATCTGGTCGAGATTGCGCTTCTGCGAGGGCGTCGGCGACGGCGAGCCGGATTCGATGAGCTGGGCGAAGCCGAGGATCGCGTTCAGCGGCGTGCGCAGTTCGTGGCTCATGCCGGAGAGGAAATCCGATTTCGCGCGGTTGGCCTGCTCCGCGGCGGCCATGGCCGCGTTGAGTTCCGCTTCGACGCGCTTGCGCACGGAGTTGTCGCTGCCGATCAGCAGGTAGCCGATGATCTCGCCATAGGCGTCGCGCAGCGGCGTGATCGACACCAGGGCCGGAAAGCGCTTGCCGTCCTTGCAGATATAGGTCAGTTCATAGACGTCCTCGATGCCGCGCGAAGCCTTGTAGGCGAGCGCCTCGAAGCCCGGCGCAATCTGCGTCGCGAACTCGACGCTCAAAGCCTGCGCGCGCGCCATCACTTCCTGCGGATCGTGAATGTCGCTCGGACTGATCCGGTCGACGACTTCGGCGGCCGTGTAGCCAAGCATGCGCTCGGCGCCGACGTTGAATAACTGGATGATGCCCTTCTCGTCGGTGGCGATGATCGAGAAATTGGCGCTGGTGAGAATCGCGTATTGCAAGGCCCCCGATTTGAGCAAGGCCTGCTTGCGTCGCAGGTCCGTGCCGCCTTCGGCCTTGCCGGCATCCTCGGCGAGGCGGTCGCTGTCCAGCGTTTCAAGCATCATCGATCTCCGCGAACGGACCGCGCCTGTTCCAGGGTAACTGACACTTATCGCCTTTCTCGCCGAGACCCGTCTGTGCGGTGGCAAACACAAGCCCCACTGCATTGCCTGTCGTGCCTGCGGGACACGGAATAGTCCGCGGATACAAGCGCTTACCAGATCGGACGCCAACCGCGTCGTTGCAGCGCGACAAGCGCATGCCGCGACCTTACGCTAGTGCGCTGATTCCATGCAGGAAAAGTTATGGCACGGAGTCTGCATGGGTGTTCCCCTGTTTTTTCACGCCAACGGAGGGTTGCCCCATGCTTCAGAAAGACTCGTTCTTCCGCAAACGCGACGAACCGCCTGTCCGGTTCGTGCCGCCGCCGGTGCCGATGCCGCCGCAGACCGTGCCGCAAGCGGCTCGTCCCGAGCCGCAGCCTGCAGCGCCGCGCCCCGAGCCGCACGCCGCGCATGCCGTGGTCAAGGGCGAGGAGCGCAAGGAGGCGAAACTCGTCGTCGGGCCCGACATCAAGATGAAGGGCGTCGAGGTCACCGACTGCGACACGCTGGTGGTCGAAGGACGGATCGAGGCGACGCTGGATTCGCGCGTCATCCAGATCGCCGAGCACGGCATCTTCGCGGGCACGGTGGCGGTGGACAGCGCCGAGATCCACGGTCGCCTCGAGGGCGAACTCACCGTGCGCAAGCTGCTGGTGATTCATGCCACCGGCAAGGTGTCGGGCAAGGTGCGCTATGCGCGCATCAAGGTCGAGGAGGGCGCGGAACTCTGCGGCGAAGTCAGCGTGCTCGACAAGACCGCCGGCGCGGTCGCGGCGCGGCACGCTTGAACGTTCGCCCCGGGCAAGCTTCGGCTACCGCAGCCTGACGTACTCGTGCTCGAGCGGCAGGTTGTTGATGCCGCGCTCTGGCGGCGCGACCCAGGCGGCCATCCTGCCCGGCTCGAGCACCTGCTGCATCAGCGAGCGCACGAAGGCGCGGTCTTCTTGCGTCGGAATCCACTCGCCGATGCGCTTTGCGTACTCCTCCTGTGACACGAGCCTGCCGTCGGGCATCACAGGCTGTCCGACCCAGGAGCCGATCGAGCGGCGGAAATGCGGTGATGGCAGCGTCAGGCGGAAGGCGTGCCCGGCGCGCTCGATGGCGCGGTTCCAGCGCTTCAGGCCGATCTCGCAATCCTTGAGATAGGAATCGCGCATCACCTCGTTGAGCGCGTTGAGCATCGGCACCTGCTCGACGCCCTGCGGGGTCTGCAGATCGAGCGTCCTGTCGCGCAGCACGTGATCGTCGTAGCCGGCTTCGTCAGGCCGGCCCTTCAGGCCGGCGGCGAAGTTGGCCGCGGCGTTCGACGAGATCTCCGAGCCGAACAGGTCGAGCGAAGACGAGCACCAGAAGTTGAGGTATTTCTGCAATAGCGGCAGGTCGACCGCGCCGTGCGCGCGGATGCGCGACGGGTCATCGCTGCCCAGTTCCTTCATCACCTCGAGCGTGCGCCTGACCACGCGGCCGATGCCGGTTTCGCCCACGAACATGTGGTGCGCTTCCTCGGTCAGCATGAAGCGGCAGGTGCGCGACAGCGGATCGAAAGCGCTCTCGGCGAGGCTCTTCAGCTGGTACTTGCCGTCGCGGTCGGTGAAGTAGGTGAAGCAGTAAAGCGACAGCCAGTCCGAAATCGGCTCGTTGAAGGTGCTCAGGATGCGCGGCTTGTCGGCATCCCCTGAATGCCGCGCGAGCAGCTCCTCGGCTTCCTCGCGGCCATCGCGGCCGAAATAGGCATGCAGCAGGTACACCATGGCCCAGAGGTGACGGCCTTCCTCGACGTTGATCTGGAAGAGGTTCCGCAAGTCGTAGAGCGAGGGACAGCTGTGCCCGAGCAGGCGCTGCTGCTCGACCGAAGCCGGCTCGGTATCGCCCTGCGTCACGATGAGCCGCCGCAGCGTGGAGCGGTGCTCGCCCGGCACCTGCTGCCACACCGGCTGGCCGATGTTGTCGCCGAAATGGATCCTGCGGTCGGCCACCGCGTCGGCGAGAAAGATCCCCCAGCGGTAGTCGGGCATCCTGATCGCGCCGTATTGCGCCCAGCCCTGCGCGTCCACCGAGGTGGCGGTGCGCAGGTAGACGTCCGCGGACTCGAAATCGCTCGGCCCCATCTCGTGCCACCACTGCAGGAAGTGCGGCTGCCAGTGCTCGAGCGCGCGCTGCAGCGTGCGGTCGTTGGCGAGATCGACGTTGTTGGGGATTTTCTCGGCGTAGTCGATGGTCATCAGTAGGTTTCCACGTGGTAGCGGCCCGCGGACCGCAGCTGTTGCTTCAGGGTATTCCAGTCCGCGCCGCAGATCTCGGCGAAGGCAGCCTCCACGCCTTGCTCCATCTGCTTGTGGCCGCAGACGTAGACGTAGGTATTTTCGTCGGCCAGCAGCCGCGCCGCCTTCTCGCCGCAGGCGCGCATGCGGTCCTGCACGTACGCCTTCGGCTGTCCGGGCACGCGCGACAAGGCGAGCTGCACCTCGATCAGGTCCCGCGGCAATTTCATGAGCGGCCCGAAGTAGGGCAGCTCGGCCGGCGTGCGCGCGCCGAAGAACAGCATCAGCTCGCCGCCTTCCTTGAGCGCCAGGCGCCGGCGGCGCCGCTCGGTCATGGCGCGCATCGGCGCCGACCCGGTGCCGGTGCAGATCATGATCAGGTTCGCGCCCGGGTGGTTCGGCATGAGGAAGCTCGTGCCGAAGGGTCCGGCGACGCTCACCTGGTCGCCCTTTTTCAGGTCGCAGAGGTAATTCGAGGCGACGCCGCGTACCGGCCGGCCGTCGCGATCCTCGCTGACCCGCTTCACCGTGAGCGAGACGTTGTTGTAGCCGGGCCGCTCGCCGTTCCTCGGGCTCGCGATCGAGTACATGCGCACATGCGTGCCACCCCCGGCGGCCGGAACGATCACCGCCAGCGACTGGCCTTCGAGCACCGGAAACGCCGTGGTGCCGAAGTCGAGCACGATGTGGCGGATGTCGCTCCCGGAGTCCGCCGCGGTGAGGCGGAAGTTGCCCGCGCAGGTGGCGATCGCGGGACGCGCCAGGCTGTAGAGCCCGACGTACGGATGGGCCGCGGACCACGGCGGCGGTGCGGCGCCGCCCTGCGCCTGCGATGCGGCCGCCGTGAAGCGCGCCACCTCCTCGGGAATATCGCCCGGGCTGGCTTCGTTGCCGGCTTGGTCCGTCGCCGGCGGCAGCGAGTTCCACTTCAGCTGCTCGTCGATCGAGTAGGGCCTGGCGACGCTGCGCCAGGAATCGATGGCGCCGGTGGGGCAGGGCGCGACGCAGTCGTTGCAGTTGTTGCACAGCTCCGGCTTGACGACGTAATTGCGGCTGTCGTGCGTGATCGCGTCGATCGGGCAGGTTTCCTCGCAGGTATTGCACCGGATGCAGATCTCCGGATCGATCAGGTGCTGGCGGATCAGCTCCACGGTCTGCATGGCCGCCATCAGTTGAAGCGCACGTACTCGAAATTCACGGCCTGCTTGTTGATGCCCAGGCGCGGCGGCGCGATCCAGTTGGCGAACTTGCCGGGCTCGGTGACGCGGCCCATGAGCGCCTGCACGTAGGCGCGGTCTTCCGCTGTCGGCAGCCATTGCGCGTGATGGTGCGTCCACTCGGCCTCCGACACCACCCTGCCGTCCGGGCTGACGTGGTGCTCGGCGAAGACGCCGATCCGGCGGTGAAAGCCCTTGTGCGGCAGCTTGAAGCGCAAACTGATGCCGTGCTTCTCCGGGATGCGGTTCCAGCGCGCGATGGCATTCTCGAGATCATGCGTCCAGTCGTCGCGCAGACGTTCGTTCAACGCGGTCACCGCGCCGACGTGCCGGGTGAGGATGCGATCGCCCACCACTTCCATCACCGGATACTCGCTCGTCTCGAGGCGATGGTCGTCCTTGAGCGTGGTTTCCTGGAAGCGGCCCTTGAGGCCGTTGGTGTAGAACGAGGCGGCGTTCGAGGAGACCTCGGAGCCGTACAGGTCGCTCGTCACGCTGAAGTGGAAATTGAGATAGCGCTGCAGCGTCGGCAGGTCGATCACGCCGAGGCCGCGCAGTCTCGCGACGTCGTCGGTCTTGTGCTGCACCATCATCTCGCAGGTGCGCTCGATGATGCGCGCGACGCCGGATTCGCCCACGAACAGGTGATGCGCCTCTTCGGTCAGCATGAAGCGGCAGGTGCGCGACAGCGGATCGAAGCCCGATTCGGCGAGCGCGGCCAACTGGTACTTGCCGTCGCGGTCGGTGATGAAAGTGAACATGAAGAACGACAGCCAGTCCGGCGTCTTCTCGTTGAACGCCGTGAGGATGCGCGGATTGTCGGCGTCGCCCGAGCGGCGCTCGAGCAGGGCCTCGCCTTCCTCGCGGCCGTCCTTGCCGAAATGCGCGTGCAGCAGGTACACCATCGCCCACAGGTGCCGTCCTTCCTCGACGTTCACCTGGAAGAGGTTCCTCAGATCGTAGAGCGAAGGGCAGGTGAGGCCGAGATGGCGCTGCTGCTCGACCGACGCGGGCTCGGTATCGCCCTGCGTGACGATGATGCGCCGGAGCGTCGAGCGGTACTCGCCCGGTACTTCCTGCCAAGCGGCGTCGCCCTGGTGCGCGCCGAAATTCACCTGGCGGCCGGCTTCCGCCGGCGCGAGGAAAATGCCCCAGCGGTAGTCCGGCATCCTGACGTAGTCGTAATGCGCCCAGCCCCTGGGGTCCACGCTCACCGCGGTGCGCAGGTAGACGTCGAAGCTCGTCGACTTGTCCGGTCCCATGTCGGCCCACCACTTGAGGTAGTTGGGCTGCCAGTGCTCGAGCGCGCGCTGCAGCGTGCGGTTGGACGCCAGATCGACGTTGTTGGGGATTTTCTCGGCGTAGTTGATGCCGGACATGGTCAGACGCGCTCCCAGTTGAATTTGGCCTTGGCGCCGGTGCCGTACACCTTGAGCGCGCCTTGCTCGCCGACCGCATTCGGCCGGATGAAGATCCAGTTCTGCCATGCCGTGAGGCGGCCGAAGACGCGCGTCGCCAGGTTCTCGCGACCGGAAAACCGCAGCGAGGCCTCCATGCCGGTGAGCGCATCGGGCGAGAGGCTCGCGCGCTCCTCGATGGCGAGGCGGATTTCGTCCTCCCAGTCGAGATCGTCCGGCGTCGAGGTCACCAGTCCGAGATCGCGCGCCCCACGCGCACTGAGCCGTTCGCCCATGATCTGGCGCGCCGCTTCCACCGGTGCCTCATCCTCGCAATAACGCGCCGCGATGCGCGTCACGCCGCTCACCGTGGGATAGGCGCCGAAATTGAGCGCGGACAGAGCGATATGCGGCGCGTCCTTGTCTTCCTCGGGCAGCTGCAGCATGAACGAGCGGTCGGCCGCGAGCAGCAGCTCGGCGAGCGTCCCGGCGAAGCACGAGCCCTGGTCGGCGATCGCGAACAGCGAGCGCGAGGAAACCTCGAGGCGCGCCAGGGTGCGGCGCAGATAGCCCAGGGTCTCGCGCACGAACCAGTGACTGCCGTGCTGCTGCAGGAAGGCATCGACGCCGAGCACGGCGTCGATGGAGCCGCGTGTCTTGAGCAGCCACAGGCCGAGATCGAGGTGGTTGTGGCGCAGGAGGAGGATCGCATCGTCGAGCTCGCGCGCAAGCTTGAGCGGCCACCACTCGGCGCCGAGGGCGAGCGCCGCCTCGGGCGTCGCGGGCTGCTGCCCTTCGGGCGCCTGGACGGTGATCTGCGCGGTGCGCGCCGCGGCGTTAAGGTGCACTTCCACTGTCGCGTAGTGGTATCCGCCGTCGTCGGCGCGGCGCGCAAGCGGCGTCAGGGAGACGCCCGGGCCGCCCGGGCGGTCCGATGGCGCCGCGAGTTCCAGGGCGCGCGCCCTGACCATCTCGTTGAACTGCTGCGGCTTGCCGACGTGGTCCACGAGTTTCCATGCCCTGGCACGATCGGCACGCACGCCCTCGGCCGTGGTGCAGAACACGTCCGCGAGATCGCGCCGCACCTTGCGCTTGTCCACGAGGCGCGTGAGGCCGCCGGTGCCGGGCAGCACGCCGAGCAGCGGCACCTCCGGCAGGCTCACCGCGCTCGAGCGGTCGTCGATCATCGCGATCTCGTCGCAGGCGAGCGCCAGCTCGTAGCCGCCGCCGGCGGTAGCGCCGTTCAGCGCGGCGAGGAACTTGAGCCCCGAATGGCGCGAGGAGTCCTCGATGCCGTTGCGCGTCTCGTTGGTGAACTTGCAGAAATTCACCTTCCAGGCGTGGCTCGAGAGCCCGAGCATGTAGATGTTGGCGCCGGAACAGAACATGCGGCTCTTGCCGCTCGTCACCACGACGCTGCGGACTTCCGGATGCTCGAAGCGGATGCGGTTGAGCGCGTCGTGCAGCTCGATGTCGACGCCGAGGTCGTAGGAGTTGAGCTTCAGCTTGTACCCCGGCGCGATGCCCTTGTCCTCCGCGACATCCAGCGTCAGCGTCGCCACCGGGCCGTCGAAGCCGAGCTTCCAGTGGTTGTAGCGTTCGGGTGCGGTGTCGAAGATGATCATGCTTTCTCCAGTGCGCGCCGCAATTCGGCGAGCGATTGTTTGAGGGGACGCCCGGCGGTCTCGAGCACCGCATCGGCGCGCGCGTAGAGGCTCTCGCGCTCGGCGAGGAGCTTGCGGATTTCGTCGAGCGCCGCGGCGCGGCCGCGGAACGGGCGCAGGTCGCCCTGCGCCATGACGCGCGCCATGTGCTCGGCAGGGGAAGCCTTGAGCCAGACGCAGAAGCAGTGCTCCAGCAGCAGGCGGTAACTCTCCGGATCGGTGACGAGGCTGCCGCCGACCGCGATCACGGCGCGCGGCTGCGTCTTGAGGACCCGCTCCAGCGCGCGGCGCTCGAAGCGGCGGAAGGCATCCTGCCCGTACATCGAGAACACCTCGCCGAGCGGGGCGCCGGCTTCCTGCTCGACTTCGCGGTCGAGCTCGACGAACGGCACGCCGAGGCTCTGCGCGAGCTTGCCGCCCAGGGTGGACTTGCCCGCGCCCCGCAGGCCGATCAGCGCGACACGCGCGCGGCGCGGCGTGGCGTCGCGCTCGCGGATCAGGTCCTCGATCGGCACGCTCATGGCCTG
>SCUH01000204.1 GCA_004298295.1 Betaproteobacteria bacterium
GCCGCCGTGCAGCGCGAGGCCGTTCATCAGCGCGCACATGCCGAATTCGCGCACGCCGTAGAACAGGTAGTTGCCGCCGTTGTCGCGGCCCACGACCTTGGACGCCTTCACCATCGTGAGATTGGAGCCGGCGAGGTCCGCGGAGCCGCCGACCAGCTCGGGCAGCGCGGGCTTCAAGGCTTCGAGCACCAGTTGCGAGGCACGGCGCGTCGCGAGCGTCTCGCCCTTCGCCTCGAACTCGCTCAGCAGCGCCGCCGCGCGCGCCGTGAAATCACCGGGCAAATCGCCCTTCATGCGGCGGCGCAATTCCGCGGCGAGCGAGCCGTGCTCGCGCTCGTAGGCGCTGAAGAGCTTGTTCCACTTGCGTTCTGCGGCGGCGCCGCGCCGGCGCGCATTCCAGCCGTCGTAGACGCCTTGCGGGATCTCGAACGCCGCGTGCGGCCAGCCGATCGCCGCGCGCGTCGCCGCGACCTCGGCTTCGCCCAGCGGCGCGCCGTGCGCAGCGCCGGTGTTGGCCTTGTGCGGCGCGCCTTTCGCGATCACTGTCTTGGCGCAGATCAGCGTCGGGCGCGTGCGCTCGCGCTTCGCCTTGCGGATCGCCCGGTCCACCGCGGCAACGTCGTGGCCGTCGACGTTCGCGATCACCTGCCAGCCGTAGCCCTCGAAACGCTTCTTCACATCGTCGGTGTACCACTGCCGGATGTGGCCCTTCTCCGAGTCGATCGAGATCGAGTTGTCGTCGTAGATCGCGATCAGCTTGCCCAGTCCGAGCGTGCCGGCGAGCGCGCAGGCCTCGTGCGAGACGCCTTCCATCATGCAGCCGTCGCCCATGAAGGCGTAGGTGTGGTGATCGACGATCTCGAAGCCCGGCTGGTTGAATTCCGCCGCCAGCAGCTTTTCCGCGATCGCCATGCCGACGGCGTTGGCGATGCCCTGGCCGAGCGGGCCGGTGGTCGTTTCGACGCCCGGCGCGCAGCCGTATTCGGGATGGCCGGGGGTCTTCGAGTGCAGCTGCCGGAAGCGCCGCAATTCCGCCATGGGCAGGTCGTAGCCGGTGAGATGCAGCAGCGCGTACAGCAGCATCGAGCCGTGCCCGTTGGAGAGCATGAAACGGTCGCGATTGGCCCAGCCCGGGTTGGCGGGGTTGTGGCGCAGGTGCCGGCCCCACAGCGCGACCGCGATCTCGGCCATGCCCATCGGCATGCCGGGGTGGCCGGAGTTGGCGGCCTGCACGGCATCCATCGCCAGCGCGCGCAGTGCGTTGGCGAGGTCAGCGGCGGGAACTGAAGCGGGGGCGCGATCCATTTGCGGGGTCCGGCGTGTTTTTCAGCGCCGGCAAAGAGCGCAATTATCCAGTAAAGCGGCGGCGCGCGGAAGGCGCGTTTTGATCTTCAGGCGTAGCGCGCGGCCATCTTATCCAGCGGCACCGCCTTGATGCGCGGCGCCTGCCCGGCGCTGCCGAAGGCTTCGAACCGGGATTTGCACAGCTCGCGCGCGGCGGCGGTGGCGTCCTTGAGGAACTTGCGCGGGTCGAACTCCGCCGGGTCCCGCGCCATGGCGCGGCGCATCGCGCCGGTCATCGCGAGGCGGATGTCGGTATCGATATTGACCTTGCGCACGCCGTGGCGGATGCCCTCGACGATCGCCTCCACCGGCACGCCATAGGTCTGCTTGATCGCGCCGCCGTGCGCGCGGATCACCTCGAGCCATTCCTGCGGCACGGACGACGACCCGTGCATCACGAGATGCGCATCGGGAAGCCGCGCGTGGATCTCCTTGATGCGCTCGATCGCGAGCACCTCACCGGTCGGCTGCTGGGTGAACTTGTAGGCACCGTGCGAGGTGCCGATCGCGACCGCGAGCGCATCGACCCCGGTCTGCGCGACGAAGTCCGCGGCCTGCTGCGGATCGGTGAGCAGCTGCTCGCGCGAGAGCTTGCCCGCCGCGCCGACGCCGTCCTCCTCGCCCGCCTCGCCGGTTTCGAGAGAGCCCAGGCAGCCGAGCTCGCCTTCGACCGAAACGCCGACCGCGTGCGCCATTTCAACCACCTTGCGCGTCACGCCGACGTTGTACTCGTAGGACGCGGGCGTCTTCATGTCCTCGCGCAGCGAGCCGTCCATCATCACGCTGGTGAATCCCGAGCGGATCGAGCTCTGGCAGACCGCGGGGCTCGCGCCATGGTCCTGGTGCAGCACCAGCGGAATGTCGGGATAGGCCTCGACCGCGGCTTGCACCATCCGGCGCAGGAACGCCTCGCCCGCATATTTGCGCGCGCCGGCGGAAGCCTGCAGGATCACCGGGCTCGCGGTCGCCTCGGCCGCCTGCATGATCGCCTGGATCTGCTCCAGGTTGTTGATGTTGAAGGCCGGCACGCCGTAGCCGTGCTCGGCGGCGTGATCCAGC
>SCUH01000205.1 GCA_004298295.1 Betaproteobacteria bacterium
GCGCGTCATGTCGGTGTCGATGAAACCGGGCGCGACGCAGTTCACCGTGATGCCGCGGCTGCCGAGCTCGCGCGCCAGCGCGCGCGCCATCCCCGCGACGCCCGCCTTGGCCGCGGCATAGTTCGCCTGCCCCGCGTTGCCGGAGGCACCGACCACCGAAGTGATGTTGATGATGCGGCCCCAGCGCGCCTTCATCATGCCGCGCATCACCGCGCGCGACAGCCGGAACACGGCGCGCAGGTTGGTCTCCATCACCTCGTCCCATTCCGCGTCCTTCATGCGCAGCGCCAGGTTGTCGCGCACCACCGCCGCGTTGTTGACCAGGATCAGGATGTCGCCGAATTCCCGCTGCACTTCGGCGACGACGCGGTCGCACTGTTGCGCCTCGCGCACGTCGAGCAGCTTGCCGGCGCCGCGCGCGCCGAGCGCCTGCGCGACGGCCTCGACCCCGGCAGCGCCGGTCGCAGTGCCGATCACTTTGGCGCCGTGCTGCGCGAGTTCCAGCGCGATCGCGCGGCCGATGCCGCGCGAAGCGCCCGTCACCAGCGCCACCTTGCCCTGCAGCATGTTCAGGCCCCCTTCACCGCGGCGAGCGCCAGATCGAGCGAAGCGGCGTCGGCGAGCGCGAGCCCCTGCAGGCTGCCGTCGATGCGCTTCACCAGCCCGGCCAGCACCTTGCCGGGGCCGCACTCGACGACATGCGTCACGCCGCGCTGCGCCAGGTAGCGGATCGTCTCCACCCAGCGCACCGGCGACGCCGCCTGCCGCACGAGGGCGTCCTTGATGCGCGCCGCGTCGCGTTCTTCGCTCACGTCGACGTTGTTGACCAGCGCGATGCGCGGCACCGCGAGCGCCACCGCATCCAGGTAGCCGCGCAGACGTTCCGCCGCCGACCGCATCAGGGCCGAATGAAACGGCGCGCTCACCGGCAGCGGCAGCGCGCGCTTGGCGCCCTTCGCCTTGCACGCCTCGATGGCACGCGTCACGGCGCTCCTGTGCCCGGCGATCACGACTTGCCCCGGCGCATTGAAGTTCACGGCCTGCACGACCTCGCCCTGCGCCGCCTCGGCGCAGGCTGCGCGCACCGCGTCGTCGTCCAGATTGAGGATCGCCGCCATGGCACCAACGCCTTCCGGCACCGCCTCCTGCATGCACTGGGCGCGAAAGCGCACCAGCGGCAGCGCCTGCGCCAGCGTCAGAGCGCCCGCGGCGACGAGCGCGCTGTATTCGCCCAGGCTGTGGCCGGCGACCAGCGCCGGCTCGGGGCCGCCGCGGGCGATCCAGGCGCGGTAGGCAGCGATGCCTGCCGTCAGCATCGCGGGCTGCGTGTTGACCGTCAGGCTGAGCTGCTCGCCGGGACCTTCGTCGAGCAGGCGCAGGAATTCGCCGCCGAGCGCCTGCTCCGCTTCCGCGCGCACTTCCGCGACGCCGGGCAATGAACCGTATGCCGTGAGCATGCCTACGGATTGCGAACCTTGGCCGGGGAACACCATCGCTAGCTTCATGCGCTGTCTCTCATCGGTTCCATCGATCTCGGGTTTTCGCGCTGCAGCGCGAAAACCCGAGACCGGGGAAATTCATATTCAGGCCGCTTCACTTGTCCGCGCTCCGCACCCACACCTACATCGTCGCCAGCACCGCGCCCCAGGTGAAACCGCCGCCCACGCCCTGCATCAGCACGCGATGCCCGGGGCGCACGCGCCCGGCGCGCACGCTCTCGTCCAGCGCCAGCGGCACCGAGGCCGCCGAGGTGTTGCCGTGGTGATCGACCGTCACCACCAGCCGCTCCGGCGGCAGCCCGAGCCGGCGCGCCGTCGCCTCGAGGATGCGCACGTTGGCCTGGTGCGGGATCAGCCAGTCGACGTCGCCGATCGTCATGCCGGCGGCGGCCAGCACTTCGCGCGCCACCTCGTCCAGCACCTTCACCGCAACCTTGAACACCTGGTTGCCCTGCATCTGCAGGTACGGCGAGCCCGTGATGCGGCCGCCGCTGACGTTGCCAGGCACCGAGAGCACGCCGGCGTAACCGCCATCGGCGTGCAGCGCCGAGGCGTGGATGCCGGGCACCGAATCCCTCGCCAGCACCACGGCGCC
Source organism: Betaproteobacteria bacterium (assembly GCA_004298295.1). GTDB lineage: Bacteria > Pseudomonadota > Gammaproteobacteria > Burkholderiales > SG8-39 > 2-02-FULL-66-14. The sequence continues at coordinate 2,095 of SCUH01000205.1, forward strand.
GGCACCGTCGCCGAACAGCACGCAGGTGGCGCGGTCGTTCCAGTCCATGATGCGCGAGAAGACTTCGGCGCCCACGATCAGCGCGCGCCGCGCGGTGCCGGCGCGGATAAAGCCCTCCGCCGTCGCCAGCGCGTAGATGAAACCGCTGCACACCGCCTGCACGTCGAAGGCCGGGCAACCCTTGACACCGAGTTTGGCCTGCAGCAGGCAGGCCGTGCTCGGAAAGACGAAATCCGGCGTCGAGGTCGCGACGATGATCAGGTCGATGTCCGAGGGCTGCAGCCGGGCCGCGGCGAGCGCGGCGCGGCTCGCCTCGAGCGCGAGGTCGCTGGAGCACTGCGAGGCCGCGGCGATGCGCCGTTCCACGATGCCGGTGCGCTCGCGGATCCAGGCGTCCGAGGTGTCGAGGCGCTGCGCGAATTCCTCGTTGCGCACCACGCGCGGCGGCAGATAGCTGCCGGTGCCGATGATGCGGGCGTAG
>SCUH01000206.1 GCA_004298295.1 Betaproteobacteria bacterium
AGCCGCGCGTGTCGTCGCCCGCGCCGGGACGTTCGACCTTGATCACCTCGGCGCCGAGATCGGCGAGGTTCTGCGCCGCCCAGGGGCCGGCGAGCACCCGCGAAAGGTCGAGCACCCGGAGATGCGAAAGAGGGCCAGCCATCGGACACCTACAGTCTGAACGAGTCCGGCAGCCTGAGCGCCTCGCCAAGCGAAACGGGCGTCTCCGCAAGCAGCGCCGCAGCCAGTTCGCCTTCGAAGTCGCCGCGCGCGTCGCGGCAGGCCCGATGAGCGGGCGGCCGAATACCTCCCGCTGCCGGGCCACGTTCGGATTTCATCGGGTTCGAGGCATTGGTCAGGCGGCGGGTGTGGCGAGAACGCTACAGGCCAAGCAATTATAGGGAGCGCGCCCGATTTTGCCGTCCGGCCGGCTTGACAGAGATAGACAAGTGCCTAAACTCATCATGGACAGATGCGCAAATAGTCTTGGACACATGGATAAATAACAACTAGACACTTGTTTAAGTAGCTTTTCCGGGGAATCAATAAGAATGATTTCAAGCAAAGAAATACTAGAACAAACAGGTATATCCAGAGCAACATTAAATAATTACATCAGCATAGGCCTGCTCCCGAAACCTACTGTCCAACAGGTTTCCGGAGACAGCAGCGGGCCGAAGCTGCTGGGATATTTTCCGGACTCGACCATCGCACGGATCGAGTTGATACAGCGCCTGAAACGGGAGGGCTTGGCAATGGCCGAAATCGCGGCACAGCTGGGTACGGCGGGCGTGGCGGAGGAAAGGACACGGTCGACGGACGAACCGCGGCCTGAACCGCGGCCGGGCCCGCCGCCAGCGCCAGCGTCCGCGCCAGAGGTGAAGGAGGAGCTGCCCGCGCCCGGCGTGGGTGCCGGCCGTTCCCTGCAATTGACGGTCGAGGAGATTCCGTACCCCGCGTACATGGTCAATCACAGCTTCGAACTTGCCTGGTACAACGAGGGCGCGCGCGAGCGCTTTCTCGGGCAGTTCGAATCGCTGCCGCCCAACAGCGAGGCGCGCAATGTCTTCCTGATGCTGCTGCAGGCGAGCATCGGCAAGCCGGTGGCGTACCGCACCGAAATGCTGCGCTTGCATCTGGCACTGGCCAAGGACCGGCTTTCCAAGGCGACCATCCTCGGCGCCTGCCGCGGACTGAAATCGGGCGACGTCGCGCTGCTCGACGGCCTGTACGGCGAGGTCGAGGCGATCCCCGGCAAGGCGATCGTGGAGGCGCCGATCGAGTTGCGCTCCGGCGCCGACGGCCCGGAGCTGTGGCACGTGTACGCGGTGTTCTTTCGCGAGGGGATCCTGTTCGTCTACGTGCCCGGCGGGCCGGCAGGCCCGACGCTGCTCGAATTCCTCGCCCGCCGCGACGTCGTCATCCGCAACCTGCTGCGCCGGCGGCTCCCGGTGCTCACGCCGCTGGCGGTGCTGGTGGCGGACCTGCAGAACTCGGTCAAGATCTGCTCCGAGCTGCCGCCCGAGGAATACTTCGAGCTGATCAACGAGATCTGGTCGACCATGGGGCCGCTGTTCCGCAAGTATTACGGCACGCACGGCAAGCACGTCGGCGACGGCATGGTGTACTACTTCTTCCCGCAGCCGGACAGCAACTACATCTTCAACGCGCTCGCCTGCTCGCACGAGATCCGGGTCGCGATGAAGCGCATCAGCAAGGACTGGCAGCTGCGCAAGAACTGGTTCAACGAGTTGTACCTGAACACCGGGCTGCACGAAGGGCAGGAGTGGCTCGGCACCTTCCAGTCGGCGACCGCGATCGAGTTCGCCGTGCTGGGCGACACCATCAACCATGCGGGACGGCTTTCGGATTTCGCGCGCTACGGGGCGGTCTGGGCGACCAAGGCCTGCCTGAGCAAGCTCTCGCCCGAGGAGCGCGCACGCGTCGATTTCGGCATCACGCGGCGCGGCGACGGCGACCGCGAGCAGTTCGTCCCCTCGTCCTACGCGCAGCTCGGCAGCCTGGTCGACCTGGCGTCGGAAAAATACGAGAAGCTGCGCGAGATCGGCCAGCTGCCGATCACCGAAGTGCGCGCCGTGCGCGCACCCGAGGCCTGAACGTGCCGGCGCCGCGCTGACGATGCCCCTTTACGCCATGCGGGAGCCCGCGATACATTCGTTGCCGGACGAGCGGGCGGCGCGCGGATCGCCAGCGCCGCGCGCGCTCGCCGAAGCCAAAGGATCCATGGAAGTCTCGAGGCAAACCGTGGTGCTGTTCGCCGATGTCGCCGGCAGCACCAAGCTGTACGAATCGGCCGGCGACGCCGTCGCCATGGATGCCATCGAACGCTGCCTTGGATTGATGCGCCACGCCACCGAAGTCGCCGGCGGCCGTGTCGTGAAGACGATCGGCGACGAGATCATGGCGCTGTTCCCGACTCCCGATGCCGCCACCGGCGCCGCGGCCGAAATGCAGCACGCCATCGACCAGCTGCTGCCCGTGGCGAGCACCAAGCTCGGGCTGCGCGTGGGTTTCCATTTCGGCCCGGTGATGCAGCGCGACGGCGACGTCTTCGGCGACACGGTCAACGTCGCCTCGCGCCTCGTCGAGCAGGCGGTGCGCGGCCAGATCATCACCTCCAGCGAGACCATGGCGATGCTCGGTCCCGTCTTCAGGGCCTGGACGCGGCGGCTGTACTCGATCCAGATCAAGGGCAAGACCAGCGAAGTCGAGCTGTGCGAGGTGATCTGGAGCCAGCGCGCCGACACCACGGCGATCTCCAGCCACCGCATGGCCGCCAAGGGGGCGCCGGTGGTCCTGCGCCTGCGCTATCGCGATCTGGAGCGCAAGCTGCGGCGCAACCCGGATGCGATCACCATCGGGCGCGAGCAGACGCCGCACGGCCTGGTGGTGGAGGACCACAACGCCTCGCGCCTGCACTGCACCATCGAGCGCCGCCAGGACCGTTTCGTGCTCGTCGACCACAGCTCCAACGGCAGCTTCGTCACGGTCGAGGGCGATCCCGAGGTGATGCTCCGGCGCGAGGAGTTCACGCTGCGCAAGCACGGCTGGATCGCCTTCGGCCAGCCGCGCAGCGGCGCCACCGAGGTGGTCGAATTCTTCTGCGACTGAGGCGCGGCCGCGCCTCAGAGTCGCTTCAGGAACCGCTCGAAGCTGTCGCTCGCGCCCAGCACGTAGGTGCCGAACTCATCGAGCACGTCGTCGCTGAACTCTTCCAGCGCAAGGCGCATCTTGAAGACGCCGAGCTGGCGTACGTTCTCCAGTTCCAGCCGCACCCCGCCGCGCTCGTAGTCGCCGCGCAGGATCGCCTCGCACGGGAACGGCCCCGACATGGCGAGCGTCGCGCGCACCACGTTGCCGACGTCGTTGCGGGTTTCATTGGCGGCGAACTGGATGCGCATGGATTCGAGCTTTTCGCGCACATAAGGCAGCTCGCTACCCACCACCTCGACGGTGGCGGGCTTGGGGCAGCGCACCTTGTACTTGAACATCACGAAATCGAACACCTCGGTGCCGGCGACGATGCGGGAGCGGTAATCGGTGAAGCCGTCGGCCAGGATCGCGTTCTGGATCTTGCCGACGTAGATCACCGAATAGGGACGGTCCGACACCGGGTGCGCCTCGTTCAGGGCCGTGCTCAGCTCGCTCAGGTACTGGAACGCGGCGCGCAGCCGCGCGCTCACCTTGGCCGCCGCGTCGACGTCGAGACCGGGGCCGGTGGCCACGGCGCGCTTGGCGGCCTGCTGGCGCGCGAGCAGGATCGCCGCCGAGGGCCGCGTGCCGCCCTGCGTGCCGGTGAACGCCTGTTCGCGCTCGCGCTCGAATCGCTCGCGCTCCCGCGCCTGGGTCTCGATCCAGCGCTGTGCTTCGTCCTCCTTTTTCCTGCGCGCCACTTCCTCGGCGCGCACGCGCTCCCGCTGCTGGACTTCGAAGGTCGCGGAAAACATGTCCAGATCGGCGAGCAGGCTGGCGGTCTTTTGCTGCTGCAACGCCGGCGCGGGCGTCGTCTCCCGGACCGGGGCGTCGCGGTAGCCGCGCAGATCGCGCGCCATTTCGCCTGCGCGCTGGTAGCGGTCCGCGGGCAACTTGGCCAGCGCACGCGCCAGGATGCGGTCGAACGCCGGCGGCAGGCTCGGGTCGATCTTCGACACCGGCGCATGGGGTTCGGCCACGATCCGGTTCATCAGCGCGAACACGGTGGTCTCGCCCTCGCGTTCGAACGGCGTGCGCCCGGTCAGCATCTCGTAGAGCACCGCCCCCAGGGAAAAGATGTCGGCGCGCGGGTCCACCGGCTGGCCGATGACCTGCTCCGGCGCCATGTACTTGGGCGAGCCGAGCGCCGCGCCGGTATGCGTCATCGATGCCGAGGGCAGATGCGCGACGCCGAAATCCGCCAGCTTGGCGCGTCCGCTCGCCGAAACCATGATGTTGGCGGGCTTGACGTCGCGATGCACGATGCCGAAGCCGAGCGCGTGATCCAGGGCGTCGGCGACCTGCGCCGCGATGTCGGCGGCCGTCGCCACCGGCAGGCGCCGGGACTCGGTCAGCATCTGCTGCAAGGTGCGGCCCTCGAGCAGTTCCATCGCGATGTAGGCGAGGCCGTCCTGCTCGCCGACATCGAAGATGGTCACGATGTTGGGGTGATTGAGGCGCCCGGCCGAGCGCGCTTCGCGCAGGAAGCGCTCGCGCACCGCCACCATTTCGTCCTCGGGCAGGTGCGGCAGCAGGGTCTTGATCGCGACTTCGCGCTCGATCAGCGGATCGATGGCCCGGTACACCGCGCCCATCGCGCCGCGCCCGAGTTCGCCCACGATCAGATAGCGCCCGAAACGC
>SCUH01000207.1 GCA_004298295.1 Betaproteobacteria bacterium
TGGTCCATAGGCGAGGTCTGACTCCACGGCATGGGCACCTCCTGCGGTGCCCGTTAGTGTCTTCAAACTGTTACCCATGTCCCCCGACTAAACTGTTACCTATGTGTCCAGACCGTACCCTGATGCCGCCTAACAGCCGGCTGGTGAGCGACAAATTTCGCGCGCTGCTACGCCGCGCGCACTTTGCGCCACACCCGGAACGTCGGCGTTTTCGAGAACGCACCGAGGATTCAAAATGCATCACGCCGACTCCACCCGCTGGCACCACTACACATGCGCGCCTTCGCGGCGGGGTGGCCCGACCTGGCAACTGTGCAGCAGGTTGCTGCACAAATTCCCTGGTTCCACAACTGCCCGTTGCTGGACCGGGTGCCAGACCCGAAGGCACGGAATTGCTACATCCACCAGACAATGGAGCACGGCAGGTCGCACAACATCCTCGCGATGCCAATCGATGGCCGCGCAGGTGTTCAAGGATCCGTACCTGTTCGATTTCCCCGGCACTGCCGACCCGCGGCGGGAGGAACTCGGGGCGGCGCTAAGTCGCGAGGACAATGAACCATGAATTGGCTTACCATGACGCGGTGCGCGCTGATTAACCTGCCGGAGTTTCAGCGATGACCCTGCAGCGACTCCTGGGCATTGACCTGTCGATCATCCAGGCGCCGATGGCGGGCGTGCAAGGCAGCGCGCTCACGGTGGCGGTTTCAAACGCTGGCGGACTGGGCTCACTCCCCTGCGCGATGCTCAGCCCCGAGGCGATGCGCGAAGAGCTTGCGGCGATCCGGAACCAGACACGCAAGCCCTACAACGTCAATTTCTTCTGCCATGCGCCGCCTGCACCGGACGCCGGGCGCGAGGCCGCCTGGCGCGCTGCGCTCGCGGCCTATTACGCGGAATTCGGCATCGACGCGAGCGGCATTCCCGCAGGCCCGGGGCGTTCGCCATTCGATCGGCCGGCTGCGGACATCCTTGCCGAATTCAAACCGGCGGTCGTGAGCTTTCATTTCGGCCTGCCGGCACCCGAGCTATTGACGCGCGTCAAGGCGTGGGGCGCGAAGGTGCTGTCCTCGGCAACCACCGTGGACGAGGCGCTCTGGCTCGAAGCCCGCGGCGTCGATGCGATCATCGCGCAGGGTGTCGAAGCCGGCGGACATCGCGGCATGTTCCTGTCGGACGAGCTGAGCACGCAGGTCGGCACTTTCGCGCTCGTGCCGCAGATCGTGCGGACGGTGAAAGTCCCGGTGATCGCCGCGGGCGGCATCGCGGATGCCAAGGGCGTCGCGGCGGCCCTGGCGCTCGGCGCCGCGGGGGTCCAGATCGGAACGGCCTACCTGCTCTGCCCCGAAGCGACGACGAGCGCCGTGCATCGCGCGGCGCTGCAAAGCGAAGCCGCGCGCCACACGGCACTCACCAATCTCTTCACCGGCCGTCCGGCGCGCGGCATCGTCAACCGCATCATGCGCGAGCTCGGACCGATCGGCAGCACGACACCGGCATTTCCCCTTGCCACTGCGGCCATCGCGCCGCTGCGCGCCGCCGCGGAGCGCCGCGGCAGCGGCGATTTTTCGCCGCTGTGGTCGGGCCAGAACGCGAGCGGCTGCAGGGCGCTGCCGGCTGCCGAACTCACGCGGCAGTTGAGCCGCGTCGCCTGACCCCGGGCCGCAACCTCACCTCGACCATGCTCAAGATCCTCCTCATCCAGGGCCCCAACATGAGCTACCTCGGCAAGCGCCAGCCGGAGCTCTATGGCAGGACGACCGCGGCGCAACTGGACGCGATGCTGCTCGCGCACGCGAAGACGAACGGCTACCGGCTCGACATCTTCTACACCCACAGCGAGAGCGAGGCGATCGAGCGGCTCTACCGCGCGGTCGAGGAGAAAATCGACGGCCTGGCGATGAACCCGGCCGCGTTTGTCTTCGCCGGCTACGCGCTGCGCGACTGCCTGCGCGCGGTACCGTTTCCCTACGTGGAGGTGCACATGACCAACATCGAAAAGCGCGGCATCCGCTCGATCCTGGCGGAGACTGCCGCGGGACTCGTCGCCGGATTCGGCGTGCAATCCTACCTGCTCGGACTCGAGGGCCTGCTCGCGCAGCTGCGCCATCGCGCCGCAGCGAAGACGGCGGCGCGCCGGCGGCGCTGAGGCAGCGGCCATGCCCGGGTCCTACACGCTGCAGCAGTTCGTCGCCGAGCTGCGCGCGATCACGGCAAGCCGCCCGCAGGTGAGCGCAATCCTGCAGCAGGTGAAGCCGCTGGCGCGGCGCTTCGCGACCTCGAGCGAGCTGCGCGGCCGCTGCAACCTGCAATGCGACGAGCAGCAGGGCTTTGGTTTCCAGCTGCTGCATGAAGAGCCCGACCACATGCTCGCGGTCGCGGTGCTCTCCTGGCTGCCGGGACGCGGCACGCCGCCACACGACCACGGCACCTGGGGCGTCGTAGTCGGCGTCTCGGGCGACGAGGTCAACGCCTTCTGGCAGCGCGTGGACGATGGCACGCGCCCCGGGTACGCCGAGCTGCGGCGCCTGAGCGAAAAGACCTTTTCGCCCGGCGACGCGATCGCCATCACGCCCGAGATCATCCACAGCGTGCGCAACGAAACCGACCGCATCAGCGTTTCGCTGCACGTCTACGGCAGGAACATCAATTTCACCGGCCGTTCGCAGTTCGACCCCGAGCGGCGCACGGTGACGCCGTGGACCGTGGTCCAGAATTGAGCGTCGCCGCGCCGTGCGGCCGACCGGCCTTGACCACATCGTGATCCGCTGCCGCGACAGCGAGGCGATGCTGCGCTTCTACTGCGACGCGCTCGGCTGCAGCGTGGAGAAGCGCGTCGAGCAGCTGGGCCTGATCCACCTGCGCGCCGGCGCGGCGCTGATCGACCTGGTGTCGGTCGACGGCCCGCTCGGCCGCAAAGGCGGTGCGGCCCCCGCGGCCGGCGGCCGCAACCTGGACCACTTCTGCCTGCGCATCGAACCGTTCGACTACGCGGCGCTGAGGGCGCGCTTCGCGCCTTTCGGCATCGAACTGCAGCCGTCCGGCGAGCGCTTCGGCGCCGAAGGCGACGGCCCTTCGGTGTACGTCGAGGATCCCGAAGGCAACACCGTCGAGCTGAAAGGCGCGGCGTCGCGCGGCGCCTGAGCGGGGACCGGGCATGTCCTACATCGAGGAGTCGCTGTCGCAGGACGAAAAGGTGGTGGCGCTGTTCAGGCCGCACTGGTTCGCCTACCTGCCGATGGTCCTGTGGCTGCTCCTCGGCCTCTTGACCTTCGGCCTGACCTGGCTGGTCGCGCTCTACGAGTATCTCAGGCTTCGCTGCCTCGAGCAGGGCGTGACCAACAAGCGCATCATCGTCAAGCGCGGCATCATCAGCCGCAAGACCGAGGAAATGAAGCTGAGGTCGGTCGAGACCGTCGAGATCAGTCAGGGCGTCGTCGGCCGGCTGTTCGGTCTCGGCGACATCAAGGTCACCGGAAAGGGCCTGAGCGATGTCGTCTTCCGCGGCATCGACGACCCGATGGCGGTGAAGCGCGCGATCGAAAGCGTCAGCCATCCGGTCGATTGAGGTGACGGCAAGCGCAACCCGGCCGAGCGCCGGCCCGGCATGGAAGCGCTGATCCTGTCGACGGCGGTGGTCGCGCTCGCCGAAATGGGCGACAAGACGCAGCTGCTGTCGTTCGTGCTGGCAGCGCGGCTGAAAAAACGCCTGCCGATCATCCTCGGCATCCTGTTCGCGACCCTGGCGAACCACTACCTCGCGGGCTACGTCGGGGCGTGGCTCGCCGGCCTGGTATCGCCGCAGGCGCTGCGCTGGATCGTCGCGCTGTCGTTTTTTGCCTTCGGTGCCTGGGCCCTGGTTCCCGACAAGCTGGAAGACAATCGCGAGCTGCGCGGCGCCGGCGTCTTCCTGACGACCCTGGTCGCGTTCTTCCTGGTCGAGATGGGCGACAAGACCCAGCTCGCGACCGTCGCGCTCGCGGCGCGCTACGACTCGCTGATCACGGTGGTCCTGGGAACGACGCTCGGCATGATGATCGCGAACGTCCCGGCGGTCTGGGTCGGCGCGGCGCTGGCGCAGCGCGTCAACATGAAGGCGCTGCGCCGCGTGGCGGCGGCACTGTTCGTCGTACTGGGGGTGCTCGCGCTGTTCGCGCCGGCGACTACGGGCCGGGGATGAACCATGCCTGATAGACGAGGACTGATGCCATGCTGCGTGTCGTTCGCCTAGGCAGTCCGCGCGCGCCCGGCGAGGGCTTGCGCATCGGCACCGTGCGCCGCCCGCCGCGCGGGGTGCCGAAAAGCGAATTCTCGGCGCGCGATTTCTACGACCTCTGGCTGCCGAACCTCGCGCCGAGCAAGGCCCTGCTCAAGGCGGGACAGGCAGCGCAGAACGAGCGCGCCTGGAAGCACTTCGTGCGGCGCTACCGGACGCAGATGTCGCGCCCCGAAACCTCCCGGGTGCTCGATCTGTTGGCCGCACTTTCCAGGACGGCCGATTTCTCGGTCGGCTGCTACTGCGCCGACGAAGGGCGCTGCCACCGCTCGGTGCTGCGCGCCCTGCTGGCGGAGCGCGGCGCGAGCCTCGCGTGAGGGTGCGAAACCTGGTTCGCCAGGGCGGTCATACTTGATCTGGATTAAGGGCCTTTTCCGTCATGCAGATAGGGTAACGGTCAGTCTCGAAAACCACCGTTTCGCAACTCATCGCTATCCGTCCGGAGGAATCATGCGCAGCAGCCTGAGTCTGACACGGGTCGGCCTTTTGGCCGCCCTGCCGTTCGCCGTCGCCACGGCGTTTGCCCAGCCCACGCAACCCGGCCGCGCCCCGGTCACCGAGCCGGAAATCCGCTACCAGGCGGGCGGTTCGCCGCTTGAGAGCGTGGAAATGTACCAGGACATCAACCCGAAGGCGCCGCCGTTGACCAAGGCGGAGTTCGACAAGGCGCGCCAGATCTACTTCGAGCGCTGCGCCGGCTGCCACGGCGTGCTCCGGAAGGGCGCGACCGGCAAGCCGCTGACGCCGGACATCACGCTCGCCAAGGGCACCGAGGTCCTGAAGGTGTTCATCAAGTACGGCTCGCCGGCCGGAATGCCGAACTGGGGCACCGCGGGCGACCTGAACGACGCCGAAGTCGACCTCATGGCGCGCTACATCCAGAACACGCCGCCG
>SCUH01000208.1 GCA_004298295.1 Betaproteobacteria bacterium
CCCGGCTTGGAAGGTGCGTCGCCTGCATGCGATGATCGAGCGTACAGCGACGGCCGGGGGCGCGCCCGAAGCGGGCCTGGCGGCCGTGATGACCATGACCCGACCACGCGCCATCATCGCCGAGGACGAACCACTGCTGCGCGAGGAGCTCGGGGAGCTGCTCGGCCAGCTCTGGCCGGAGCTCGAGATCGTCGCGCAGGCGGCCGACGGCATTGCGGCATTGCGCGCCCTGGAGCAGCACGCACCGGACGTGCTGTTTCTCGACGTCCAGATGCCCGGCCTGACCGGCCTGGACGTGGCGCGCCAGGTGAACGGGCGCAGCCATGTCGTCTTTGTCACTGCCTACGATCAGCACGCGATCGCGGCATTCGAGCAGGGCGCCGCGGACTACGTCTTGAAGCCGGCCAGCGCCGCGCGGCTGGCGACGACCGTATCCAGGTTGAAAGGAAAGATCGGGCGGCCGGCAACTCCCATCGAGGGCATCCTGCGCGAGCTGGGCGGCGCAAAGAGGGAATTCCTGCGCTGGATCAACGCCTCGCACGGCCAGTCCGTGCGGCTCATCACGGTCGATGACGTGAATTACTTCGAGGCCGACAGCAAGTACACGCGGGTCGTCACGGCCGATGCGGAATCGCTCATCCGCAAGCCGATCAAGGAACTCGTGGACGAGCTCGACCCCTGCTGTTTCTGGCAGATCCACCGCTCGACCATCGTGAACGTGAACGCCATTGCCGGGGTCCTGCGGGACTCGCGCGGTCGGCCACAGGTGCGGCTCAAGCGCCGCACCGAGCTGCTCGCGGTCAGCGATGCCTATGCGCACCTGTTCCGGCAGATGTAGCGCCCGCTTGCCGTGAATCCGGCCTCGCAACGCTCCGATCCGCGCATGGCGGATCCTGCGCCGCAGCTGCTGCATGGCCTGTCGTGGACATCGCTCGCGCTGGTTCTCGCGTTCTGCACGGTCTCTGCGCTCGAAGTCGTGACCGTCCCCTCCAGGGACCCGTTCTACAGTGATGTCGGCGACATGGCGCTGTCGGCGCTCGCTCGCGTTCCGGTCTTCCTCGTCGGCGCGGTCACGATGCTGGTAACTGCCATCGTTTTTCTGAACGCCGCGGGGCGGAGCGGCCGCGAGCGGATCGGCGTCGCGATGGTCGCAGCGGTGCTCTGCAGCCTGGTTGCGGCCGTGATGCGATACCTGGTCGGCGCCACGCCGGCGGCCGACGGCGCGGCGTTCATCCTCAAGGTGTTCATCGCATGGTTGATCCCTGCACTCGCGCTCGCGGCGGGCTGCGTGCTTTACTTGCGCGCGCACGCAGCGCGTGCCGAGGTGAACGATTCCGCTCTGCGGGGCGCGGCGCTCGAGAAGCAGCGCCAGGAGGCGCGCCTGCAGCTGCTGCAGGCCCAGATCGAGCCGCATTTCCTCTTCAACACCCTGTCCAATATCCGCCGCCTGTGCCAGTCCGACGTCGCCGCCGGGCGTCAGATGCTCGCGCAGCTGACGCGCTACCTGCGCGCGGCCCTGCCGAAATTCCGGGTCGACGAGGCCAGCCTGGCCGACGAGATCGAGATGGTCGCGGCCTATCTCGGTCTGCAGAAGACCCGCATGGGCAAGCGCCTGCGCTTCGAGATCCGCGTGCCGGATGAACTGCTGGACGCCCGGGTGCCGCCGATGATGCTCGCCACGCTCGCGGAGAACGCGATCAAGCACGGCATCGGCCCTCTGGCAGAGGGCGGGGCGATCCGGGTGAGCGCCGCGGCGACGGCGGGCGAGCTGCAGCTGAGGGTGACGGACAACGGCCGCGGTTTCGCGTCCGGATCCGGCAGCGGCGTCGGTCTCGCCAATATCCGCGCACGGCTGAAGGAACTGCACGGCGAACGGGCTGCGCTGGTTCTCGAAGCGGGTGTGCCGCAGGGCATCGTCGCGACGATCGCGTTGCCGTTGCGGCGCACCCCAGGCGCCGCATGAGCAGCGTGCCGATCACGGCGGCCGAAACGCCCGCGGCGGCGCGACCGGCGGCGCCGGGACCGCTGCGCGGCTTCAGGGCACGTCAGCTCGCCGTGATTTTCGGCTTCGCAGCGTTCGTGCCGCTGGTCGGATACCTCTTCGCCGCGGCGCTCGGCGAATCGGTCCGCTTCCCGTTCATCGTGTACGAGTTCGCTGCCTGCCTCGTGATCGGCAGCTCGGCGCAGCTGAGCGCGCTCGCGGCGCAGAATCTGTGGCGCCACCGGATGGGCGCGCCCTGGCGCGTCGCTCTGGCCGTGTTGATCGCAGCTGCGGGCGCCACCGCCTTGCTGCAGCTGGTCGATTTCGCCGTGGCACGCCCGCTCGGTATCGATCAACTGATGGCGCAGGAGGGCAAGGCGTTCGCGAGCACCGCGCAGCGGATCGTCTACCAGATGTCTGGCGCCTTGAAGTGGTCGCTCGTGCTGGTCGTGCTGTGCGAGCTGCTCGAGGCCAACCACCGCGCCCAGGACGAGTTGCACGCGATGCGGATGGCGGCGCTGGCGGCCGAGCGCAACCTGGTCGAGGGAAAGCTCCGGGCGATGCAGGCGCGCGTCGATCCGGACCTGCTGTTCGATGCCCTGCTCGAGATCGACCAGTGTTACGCGCACGATGACGCGGCGGGGCGCGGGCGGCTGGACGCCTTGATCCGCTTTCTGCGCGCAGCGCTGCCGAGCGACAGCGGCGGCGGCTCGAGCGTCGGCCGGGAACAGGAACTCGTCGAAGCCTATGTGGCGCTCGTACCGGGCCATCGCGACCTGACGGTCGATTTCGCCGTCGAACCGGCGGCGCGGCAGGTACCCATGCCCGCCATGCTGCTCTTGCCCCTGGTCCGATGGGTGCTCGCCGACGGCAGCGCGCGACATGCCAGGGTCGAAGTCTCGAAGCCGGCGGGTGTGCTCGCGGTCGTCGTCGAGAGCGACGCCGACGTCGTCGGTGCGTCGGCCGAGATTGCGATCCGAGCGCTGCGCGAGCGGCTCGGTCAGCTCTTTCCTGCAGGGGCGGACCTGGAGGTGCACGCCGCAGACGGCGTGCGCCGCGCTGCGCTCACGATTCCGGCGTCGGCGCAGGCCGCGTAGAGCCGCTACTTTCTGCGCCAGGTGGTCCCGCCGGGCCCGTCCTCCAGCACGATGCCGGCTGCGTCCAACTCGGCGCGGATGCGATCCGCTTCGGCATAGTCTTTCCGCTTGCGCGCCGCCAGCCGCGCCTCGATGCGTTGCTGGATTCCGGCATCGGCCATCGCCGCGCCGGGCCCTGATTGCAGGAACGCCTGCGGATCGCGCTGCAGCAGCCCGAGCACGCCGCCGAGCAAACGCAGCAACCCGCCGAGCTCGATGCGTCCCCTGCCGATTTCGCGCGCGACGTCGAACAGCACCGCGATCGCCTCGGGCGTGTTGAAGTCGTCGTCCATCGCCTCGCGGAACCGGGCCGCGTGCGGCTCGCCCCAGTCGATGGCCGCAGTGGCCGGCGGCGCCGCCTTGAGCGCGGTGTAAAGCCGCGTCAGCGCCTGGCGCGCCTCCGCGAGATGCGCGTCCGCATAGTTGAGCGGGCTGCGGTAATGCGTGCGCAGATACAGGAAGCGCAGCACCTCGGGGTCGACGGTCTGCAGCACATCGCGCAGGGTGAAGAAGTTGCCGAGCGACTTCGACATTTTCTCGTCGTCGACGCGCAGGAAGCCGTTGTGCAGCCAGTAGTTGGCGAAGCGCACGCCGTTCGCGCCCTCGGACTGCGCGATCTCGTTTTCGTGATGCGGGAACTGCAGGTCCTGGCCGCCGCCGTGGATGTCGAAATGCTCGCCGAGCAGCGTGCAGCTCATGGCCGAGCACTCGATGTGCCAGCCGGGACGCCCCTCGCCCCAGCTCGAGGCCCACTTCGGCTCGCCGGGCTTGGCGCGCTTCCACAGCACGAAATCGAGCGGGTCGCGCTTCGTGGCGTCCACCTCGACGCGCTCGCCCGCGCGCAGTTCGTCAAGCGACTTGCCGGACAGGGCGCCGTAGTGCGGGAACTTGCGCACGGCAAAGTTCACGTCTCCGCCGCCGTCCTGGTACGCGAGCCCCTTGGCCTCCAGGCGACCGATCATCGACAGCATCTGCGGCACGTAGTCGGTCGCGCGCGGTTCGTGATCCGGTTTCTCGACGCCGAGCGCGGCGAGGTCCTGGTGCATCGCCTCGATGAAGCGCGCCGTGAGATCGCCGATGGTCTCGCCGTTCTCCACCGCCCGGCGGATGATCTTGTCGTCGATGTCGGTGATGTTGCGCACGTAGGCGACGCGGTAGCCGCTCGCGCGCAGCCACCGCTGCACCATGTCGAACGCCACCAGCATGCGGCCGTGCCCGAGGTGGCAGTAGTCGTACACCGTCATGCCGCAGACGTACATGCGCACCTC
>SCUH01000209.1 GCA_004298295.1 Betaproteobacteria bacterium
GCGCAGGACGCGGTTCTGCTTCACCTGCACCACCAGGTTCGAGCCCAGGCCGCAGTGCGGCGACACCGACTTGCGCCGCGCCAGCTCCCAGGTGCGCGCGGCGAAGCGGAACGGCTTCGAAGTGAGCGCGCCGACCGGGCAGAGGTCGATCATGTTGCCCGAGAGCTCGGAGTCGACCGTGCGGCCGACGAAGGCCACGATCTCGGCATGCTCGCCGCGCTGGATCATGCCCAGCTCCATCACGCCCGCGATTTCCTGGCCGAAGCGCACGCAGCGCGTGCACTGGATGCAGCGGCTCATTTCCTCGGCGGCGACCAGCGGCCCGATGTCCTTCGCCGCCACGACGCGCTTTTCCTCCTGGTAGCGCGAGGCGCTCTTGCCGTAGCCGACCGCGAGGTCCTGCAGCTGGCATTCGCCGCCCTGGTCGCAGATCGGACAGTCGAGCGGGTGATTGATCAGCAGGAACTCCATCACGCCCTGCTGCGCGGTCTTGGCGCCCGCCGAGTTGGTGCGCACCTTCATGCCCTCGGTGGCGGGCGTGGCGCAGGCCGGCAGCGGCTTGGGCGCCTTCTCCACCTCGACCAGGCACATGCGGCAGTTGGCCGCGATGGTGAGCTTCTTGTGATAGCAGAAATGCGGCACGTAGATGCCGAGCTTCACCGCGGCGTCCATCACCGTGGCGCCGTGCGGCACCGCGACCGGCTTGCCGTCGATCTCGAGTTTGAGCTCGTTCATGCGGCGCGCGCCAGGGCCGCTGGCAGGTGCGCGCCGGCGCGACCCCACTTCGGCTCGGAGTCCGGGCCGGAAACGAGGCAGCGCTGGTGCTCGATGTGGTACTCGAACTCGCTGCGGAAATGCTTCAGGAAGCTCTTCACCGGCAGCGCGGCGGCGTCACCGAGCGCGCAGATGGTGCGCCCGGCGATGTTGTCCGAGACGTTGTCGAGCAGCGCCAGGTCTTCCCTGCGGCCGGTGCCGGTTTCGATGCGATGCACCACCCGGTAGAGCCATCCGGTGCCCTCGCGGCAGGGCGTGCACTGGCCGCAGGACTCCTCGAAATAGAAATACGACAGGCGCTCGAGCGCGCGCACCATGCAGGTGGTCTCGTCCATCACGATCACCGCGCCGGAGCCGAGCATCGAGCCCGCCTTGGCGATCGAGTCGTAGTCCATGTCGGTCGCCAGCATCACCTCCGCGGGCAGCACCGGCATGCTGGAACCGCCGGGGATCACCGCCTTGAGCTGCCTGCCGCCGCGCACCCCGCCCGCCATCTCGAGCAGCTTCGCGAAGGGCGTGCCAAGCCTGACCTCGTAGTTGCCTGGCCGGTTGACGTGGCCGGTGACCGAGAAGAGCTTGGTGCCGCCGTTGTTCGGCCGCCCGAGGTTGAGGAAGGCGTCGCCGCCGTGGCGCAGGATCCACGGCACCGCGGCGAAGGTCTCGGTGTTGTTGACCGTGGTGGGCTTGCCGTACAGGCCGAAGCTCGCCGGGAACGGCGGCTTGAAGCGCGGCTGGCCCTTCTTGCCTTCGATCGATTCCAGGAGCCCGGTTTCCTCGCCGCAGATGTAGGCGCCGTAGCCGGGGTGCGCGTAGAGCTCGAAGGAGAAATCCGAGCCCAGGATGTTGCGCCCGAGGTAGCCGGCGCGGCGCGCCTCCTCGATCGCCTCCTCGAACTGCTCGTAGGTTTCCCAGATCTCGCCGTGGATGTAGTTGTAGCCCGCGATCGAGCCGGTGGCATAGCCACCGATGATCATGCCCTCGATCACCGAGTGCGGGTTGTAGCGCAAAAGGTCCCGGTCCTTGCAGGTGCCGGGCTCGCCCTCGTCGGAGTTGCACACCATGTACTTGGCGCCCGTGTACTGGCGCGGCATGAAGGACCACTTGAGCCCCGTCGGAAAGCCCGCGCCGCCGCGGCCGCGCAGCGCCGACTTCTTCACCTCGGCGATCACCTGCTCGGGCGGCAGCTTGTCGGCGAGGAGTTTACGCAGCGCCTGGTAGCCGCCGCGCTTTTCGTAGTCGGCGAGCCGCCAGTTGGCGCCGTCCAGTCCGGCCATCAGGATCGCGTCGGGGCCGTAGTCGAGCATGGCGCTAGCGCTTCCTCAGATCGTCGAGCAGCGCGTCGATCTTTTCCTTCGACAGGTAATCGTGCATCTGCTTGTTGTTCACCAGCACCACCGGCGCCATGGAGCA